>NZ_JBEBMH010000014.1:0-170123 GCF_040081985.1 Mesorhizobium yinganensis
TCGATCGCCTAACTCACCATTGCCATATCCTGGAGACCGGAAACGACAGCTTCCGCTTCAGGAACAGTTCGGCAAAACCCGTCAAACCCGCGAAGGAGAAAACCAAAAACTTGACCCCGACCTGACCCAGACCCATCATCCACCCGGGTCAGTTCTCAGTGGAAACCCCGGGTCAGTTCTTCGCGGAAATCAACACGCGGTTCATCGGCGCGCAATAGAGAAGGTCGCTCCGCCGAGCATCCTGGTCGATGACACCCACAGGGTGTTGCACATGTCCGACAATGCCGGCCGGTTCCTGCAACCGTCCGGCGGATTGCTCAGTGGCGATGTCGTCGATCTCGTCCGTCCGGAGCTTCGGTTCGAGCTGCGTTCGGCGCTCAACCGGCTTTACGAGCAAAATATGCCGACGTTGAGCCTTCCGATCATGGTGCGCTTCAATGGCAACCAGCATCGCGTTCACGTGTTGGTCAGAGGGGCTAATGGCGTGGAGGCTCCCAACCTCCGCCACGCCGTGGTGATGTTCATCGAGGGCGAGGAAGTCACCGACCAGGTCGCCGTTGCCGACGGGCATGCGACGGGCGAGGCCGTGAGGCGATTGACGCAGGAGCTGGAGCTCACGCAATCGCGGCTGCGCACCGTGCGCGAGGAATCGGACGCCGCGAACGAGGAACTGCGCGCCGCCAACGAAGAGTTGCAATCCATCAACGAGGAATACCGGTCGACGTCGGAGGAGCTCGAGACCAGCAAGGAGGAGCTGCAGTCGATCAACGAGGAGCTGCAAACAGTCAACTCGGAGCTGAAGCTTAAGCTCGAGACGATTTCGCGTGCCCATTCAGACCTGCAGAACCTGATGGCCGCAACCGACTTCGGTACGCTTTTCCTCGACTCGATGCTGAGGATCAAGCGCTTCACGAATCGGGTCACCGAGCTGTTCTCGATCACGCCAGCGGATGAGGGGCGCCCGATCACAGACTTTGCTCACCAGCTCGACTATGACCGTCTGACGAGCGATGCTCGCACCTTGCTCGCCGACCTCACGCCAATCCAGCGCGAGGTGCAGAGCCGTAGCGGCCGCTGGTATGATGTGCGCATGCGGCCCTATCGGACCGTCGACGACAAGATCGACGGCGTTGTGATTACGTTCGTGGATATTACGGTACAGAAGCAGGCGACCGAGCGCTTGGACGTCATGGTGGGCGAGTTGCAACACCGCACCCGGAACCTGTTGGCCGTTGTCCAATCGATCGCGTCTCAAACGATTGAACGCAGTGCCGACCTCAAGGAGTTCGGCAAGGGGTTCAACGAACGGCTATCTGCGCTCTCGCGCGTGCAGAGCCTGTTGTCGGAAGGCGACACTGGTGGGATTTCTTTCGCAGCGCTCGTCCGTCTCGAGATCGAGGCGCTGGGCGCTCGCGACCGCGTAACGATCGACGGCCCGGATGTCGCGCTGCCGCTCGGCACGATCCAGACGCTGGCGCTGGCCCTGCATGAACTTGCGACCAATGCTCGAAAATACGGTGCGCTCGCTTCAGCATCCGGAACGCTCGTCATTCGCTGGGAGGTCAGATCCAGTTCTGACGGTGGTCGCTGCCTTTTCATCCGTTGGTCGGAGGACGGCACTCTCGAGACGTCGGGTAAATCCGCAAAGCCAGAGGGGGGATATGGGCGCGTGCTGATCGAGAAGGCACTCCCGTACACGCTGGGTGCCAAAACCACCTTCGATCTCGGCGAGGGCAAACTTCGTTGCACCATCGAACTACCTTTATAGAGGAGGCGGTGAGGACATGACCGGTCGCACGCTGCAGGATGTTGGAATCCTCGTGGTCGAGGATGAGTACTTTATCGCGGCTGAACTCGAACGCGCGCTGGTGGCGTGGGGTGCTCGCGTGATCGGACCGTTCAGCCGCTCCGAACAGGCTCGTGTGGCGCTTCAGCAAGGACAATCACCTTCGGCCGCGGTGCTGGATATCAATATTGGCGGTACCTTGATCTATCCCTTGGCCGAAGAGCTGCGCGCCGCAGGCATTCCGGTGGTCTTCACGACGGGTTACGATGTGAGTGTGATCCCGGCAGAGTTCAAAACGATACCGCTACTGGTAAAGCCAATCGAATTTCGGCAGCTCACGGAAATACTCGGTCGAACATTCCGCGGGATTGAAGTCACCGGTACAGCCGACGGGAATCGAACCTCCGTCTCCGCCGGGAGGGGCAGGCCGGGTGATTGAGTGTAGGCCTTTTTGCATTCTACCAGCAGACGAAGCCACCGTCGACGAGGAGGTCGAGGCCGGTGACGTAGGACGATGCGCGGCTGGCCAGGAAGATGGCGGGGCCGACCATCTCCTCCGGCTCGGCAAGGCGGCCGATTGGCGTGCTTTCGGCGAAGATCTTGTTGCGTTCGCCCTGGTTCATCGGCGTCAGGGTGTAGCCGGGGCTGATGACATTGACCCGCACACCGCGGCCTACCCATTCCATGGCAAGGCTTTTCGACAGATGGATCACGGCGGCCTTGGACGAATTGTAGTGCGCCTGGGTAAGACCGCGGTTGACGATCGAGCCCGAAATCGAGGCGATGTTGATGATCGATCCCTTGTTGTTGGCAAGCATGACGCGCGCCTGCGCCTGGCAGGACAGGAAGAGCCCCTTGACGTTGACGTCATAGATCCGGTCCCACTTCTCGGCCGGCATCGTCTGAGCGGGATCGGACCCGCCAATGCCGGCATTGTTGACGGCGATGGAGAGCGGGCCGAGTTCATTCTCGATCCGGTCCATCGCGGCCGACAGGTCGGCTTGCGAGGTGACCGTTCCGGTTAACACGAGCGACTTTCGGCCAAGGGCCGCGATCCTTGCCGCCGTCTCCTCCAACCCGCCTTTCGAAGCATGGCCGAAGCAGGCGACGTCGGCGCCGGCCTCAGCCAGTCCGACGGCGATCGCCTGGCCGATGCCGCTGCCGGCGCCGGTGACGACCGCCACTTCGCCAGATAGATCGAACAGAATCATGCCTCCCTCCAACGTTGCCGAACGGCGTGTCCGGTCCAAAGTCCTCAACCGGCGTTCGCAACAAAAACCAGTTCGGACCCGGTTTCAAGCCGGGAGGCTTGATGCGCCAGCTTGCGGCGAGTTGGTGGCGCTCAATCGTGTCGGCGGGTCGGGATGAGTGAACATTCCGCCACGATGGCATGCTGGCGAGCAGCCTTGCGCGGGCCTCGAACGGCACCTTCGGTGGTCTGGTTCCCCTATCGACGGGACAGGCGCCGTAGGCCCACTTCGACCCACATTCCTCAACCGCGGCTTGCCCGGTGCACTGGCGACACCTATTCGTCAGATTATTGTTGAATGAAATAGTCAAGAATGTTAGTTGCCCAATCCGAGATCGATGCGCGGCATCGGTCGTTTCGCGAGCTTCGTGATGAAGCTGCGACGCAGGATCTTTTCCGGTTCGGCCCTATGGGTCGGCGCACACCGGCGTGACCGCGAGGTCTGGCTGGCGGTGCAGTCCGCCGGAAGACGAGAGCGGGAGTCGAGTTTGGGAACCGTACCGAGTTTTTCCAGTCGAAGCCGGAATGGCCTGCGCTTCTGGCGCCTTGCCTCGGTGTTCCTGGTTCTGTCTTTCGTCAGCGATCAGGCCCTGGCTCAAGAGTCCGCGCAAGCGCCTGCTGCTTCGCCTGCCATGACCGCGCCGGCGCCCGCCACCTCTTCTCAATCTCCATCATCCGATGCACGGATGCCAGGATTGACGGCGGAAGGCGCGGCGCCGGTCGATGAGGGAGGAATTGCGACCAACCAGGCCGAGCCGGCGGCGGCGGAAGGCGCCGACCGCTCCACCCTGCCGCACAATCTGTCGCCGTGGGGCATGTTCATGGCCGCCGACTGGGTGGTCAAGGGCGTGATGATCGGGCTGGCCTTCGCGTCGCTGATCACGTGGACCGTATGGGTCGCCAAATCGCTCGAACTCGCCGCCGCGAGGGCACGGCTGCGCGGCGTGCTGCGCATATTGAGTTCGGTGCGAGGGCTCGACGACGCGGCCACCCAAGTCGGAGCGCGTGGCGGCCCAGGCGCGGATTTGGTCAGGGCCGCGGCTGACGAAGTCGGTCTTTCCGCCGAGGCGTTGGATCATGCCTCGGCCGACGGGCTGAAAGAACGCGTCGCATCCCGGCTCGGCCGTATCCAAGCGCAGGCCGGGCGGCGGCTGGGCAAAGGCACCGGCGTTCTGGCGACCATCGGCTCCACCGCTCCCTTCGTCGGACTATTCGGCACGGTCTGGGGCATCATGAACTCCTTCATCGGTATCTCCGAAGCGCAGACCACCAATCTGGCCGTCGTTGCGCCCGGCATCGCCGAGGCCCTGCTTGCGACAGCGATCGGCCTGGTCGCCGCCATTCCCGCCGTGGTCATCTACAACGTGTTCGCCCGATCGATCGTCGGCTATCGCCAGGCGCTGGCCGACGCCGCGGCCGGTGTCGAGCGGCTGGTCAGCCGGGATCTCGATTTCCGAGCGCTGTCGCGCAAGCGCCATCCAGTCCACGCCGCGCGGACGGCGGACGTTTCCCGCGAGGCGGCGGAGTAGGCGTCATGGCCGGCGGTATCCGCGAATCCTTCGACGGCGACGACCTCGAGGAAAACCACGAGATCAATGTCACGCCATTCATCGACGTTATGCTGGTGCTGCTGATCATCTTCATGGTGGCGGCGCCATTGGCGACGGTGGACGTCAATGTCGACCTGCCGGCATCGACCGCGACTGTTTCGCCGCGGCCGGACAAGCCGCTTTACGTGACGCTGAAGGACGATCTGTCGCTTTCCATCGGCAACGACACGGTCGGCCGCGAAGCGGTCGCCGCGGCGCTCGATCGCGCCACCGCCGGCGACAAGCAGCAGCGTGTCTTCCTGCGGGCCGACCGCGCCGTCGACTATGGCGAGTTGATGGACGTCATGAACATCCTGCGAGGCGCCGGCTATCTGAAGATCGCGCTGGTCGGACTGGAGACGGCCCCGGCCGCTTCCGGCGACGCCGCGCAGCCCGCCGGACCTGCGCAATGAGCGCGACCGCGATCTCCACAATGCTTTTGCCGCGCCTGCAGCGGCATGAGATGCTTCTTTGGTCGGGCGCGACGCTCGTGGCGTTGCTGCTTCATGCCGGCACGGGCTGGCAAGCCTATCGTTGGGCAAGCGCCGAACCGCCGACGGACGAGGCAGCGCCCGCAGCGATCATGATCGACCTTTCTCCGGCGACGGTCCAGTCGGAGGCAGTGCCGTCCGACACGCCGGACACCGTCGACAGTTTTGATGCCGAGGCCGTCGACGAACCGGTGGAGTTGGCGGAAACCGTTCCGGCCGCCGATACGCCCGTCGACCAGGTCGAAGAATTCGACAAGGTCGATCCACTTCAGGAAACCGTGGTGGACGAGATTACACCGGAAAACGCCCGGCCCGTCGAGCCGGAACCGGTCGAGCGGGCAGAAGCGGCGGAGACCGCGCCGGAGGTGGTCACGGAGACATCGGAGGTGGCGCCGGAAATGATCGAGCCCACGGTCGAGCCGACGACCGCCGAGGCCGAGGAGGTCATTCCGGATATTGTCGAGGCGCCGCTGCCCGAGGTCGCGGTGGCCGTGCCCGAGCCGCGCCCGGTGGAAGCCGATGCGGAGCCGGCCCCCGCAAAACGCGAGCCGGCCGAGGAACCGAAGCCGGCGGCGAAGGCGAAGCCGGTCGAGAAACCAAAACCGGTCGAAACGGTCAAGGAAGCCAAGAAGGCGCCGCCGAAGAAGCAGCCTGTGCCGAAAGCGAGCATTGCCGCAAAAAAATCCGCGCAGGATGCGCCGAAGGCGGCTGTGGCGGCGGGCGCGAATGGAGGGAGCGGCTCAAATATGTCGCCAGCCACCTGGCAGAAAAAGGTCTATCGCCATATTGTGCGCCGCCAACGCGGAGGCAGCGGTCGGGGCAAGGTGAACATCCGGTTCTCCGTCAGCCCCAGTGGCGATGTCCTGTCTGTGTCGGTAGGAGCGTCGTCGGGCAATCCGAAGGTCGATGCCGCCGCCGTCAGTCTGGTGGAACGTTCTTCTCCAGTACCCGCTCCGCCCCCCGATCTGCCTAAGGCACAGCGGACGATATTTGTGCCGATCAAGTTCGATGGGTAGGGAAGGCCACTTACGGCCTCTCTAACTTGCTCTGTCGTGTTGCTGCCGCCTCGCGCGGTTGGTGCATCGCTCGTCTCCCGCAGCACCTTCAGTTTCACCTCACGCTCCTCGACGAGTCGAAGACCTTGGCGCATGATTTCACTTTGCGAACTGGGGTTCACCCTACGCCACGTCCCTGCCGCGCGATGCCGCCGGGTCGCCGGCCGCCAGAACTTCCGCGTCGATGAAGGTCAGCGCCCGCATGGAGCAGCCCAGCGTGATCAACGGCAACTCGTCGGCATAGGTCGCGAACGAGATCGCCTTCGAATGCTGGCCTCCGGCGGTCATGGCGATTGCCGAGCGCAGTGCCGGCTCGATCAGGTCGAAGGCGCGGGCGCCGATGCCCACCATGGCCACGGGAGCCGGGTCGATCAGCGCGAACAGGCTGCCCAACCCATAGCCCAGCGCCTCGCCGGCCTTCTGGTAGGCCTCACGCTCGGGGCCGTCGTGGTCGCGCGCCAGGGCGGCGAGGCTCGCCATGTCGTCCGCGCTGATGTCGGAAACAGGCGCCTCGTCCTCGCTGGCGCCGCTGGCGCTGCGCCAGATCGCGTAGTTGCCAGCATAGGCTTCCACGCAGCCACGCCGACCGCAGCGGCAGAGCGCGCCATCGGGCCGATGCACCATGTGGCCGAACTCGCCGCCGGAAGAATGCGTGCCGGTGAACAACTCGCCTTTGAGTACCAGCCCCATGCCGATGCCATGCGACAGGAGAATCGCGATGAAATCGTCCCGGTAGCGGTCCGGATCGTGCCAGCGCAGTGCGACCGCGATCATGTTGCAGTCGTTTTCCACGGTGACCGGCACACCGAACGCCTTCTCCAGCCGTCCGCCGAAATCGATGCCTTCATGGGTGGTGATGGGCGACCACAGCATCTTGCGGCTGGTCGCGTCTGTTGTGCCCTGGACCGCCAGCACGACCCGCAGCACCGTGCGGCCGGCGGCTGCGGGCCTTGCGGTCTGGCGCCGGACCATGGCGATGCATTCGCCGATCAACTCTTCCTCCGAGAGATCGAAGGTCGAGAGTTTCTTGCGCTCCTCCGCGATGACGCGGCCGGAGAAGTCGACCACGGCAACCGAAAGCAAGTTGAAGAGCAGCACCACGGCGACAACCGTGGCCGCTTCCGGATTGAGGCCGATCGCAACTTGTGGGCGCCCCCTTCTCGCAGTGCTCGCTTCCGCCCCCTTCGCCTCGGCGAGGATGCCTTCGGCGATCAAGTCGGCGGAAATCGCCGAGATGGTGGAATGGCTGAGGCCGGTCGTGGCGGCGATATCGGTGCGCGACACCTGGCCGGCGCGGCGAACTGCGGAGATGACCATCGCGCGGTTGCGTTTGCGCAGGTCGTCGTGACGGATCCCGACCGACATGACTTGCTTCCTCCCACTGTGCGCCAGCTTCTTGGTCGTCCTCGGGCTGGCTGCCTGCGATAGTGGCAGAAGGCGCCTGGCATGTCGATATTATTTCGGATGTCGAAAAAATGGGGGCGCCGAACAAATCCAGATTGACAGCAATGCGCCGGTGAGACATATTTTTCGAGGCTCGAAAAAAAGAGCCTCGCCAAGTTGAGTGCGCCTCACGGGCGCCAGGGAGGAAATCATGAGGAAATTCGCAGCCGCCATGCTGGCGGGTGTCGCGCTGTCTATGACGCTTGCCAGCGTCGCCAGCGCCAAGGACAAGGTCATCGGCGTTTCCTGGTCCAACTTCCAGGAAGAGCGCTGGAAGACCGACGAAGCGGCAATGAAGGCCGCTATCGAGGCCGCCGGTGACAAGTATATCTCCGCCGACGCGCAGTCGAACCCCGGCAAGCAGCTTACCGACGTCGAAAGCCTGATCAGCCAGGGCGCCAACGCGCTCATCATCCTAGCGCAGGACGCCTCGGCTATCGGCCCGGCCGTGCAGAAGGCGGTCGACGAGGGCATTCCGGTCGTCGGCTATGACCGTCTGATCGAGAACAAGGAGGTGTTCTACCTGACCTTCGACAACAAGGAAGTCGGCCGCCTGCAGGCCAAGGGCGTGTTTGCCGTCAAGCCCGAGGGCAACTACGTGTTCATCAAGGGCTCTGGCGCCGATCCGAACGCCGACTTCCTGTTCTCTGGCCAGATGGAAGTGCTCAAGGAAGCCGTTGACGCCGGCAAGATCAAGAATGTCGGCGAAGCCTATACCGATGGCTGGCTGCCCGCCAACGCGCAGAAGAACATGGAGCAGTTCCTGACCGCCAACGACAACAAGGTCGACGCGGTGGTCGCCTCCAATGACGGCACGGCGGGCGGCGCCATCGCGGCGCTCGCCGCGCAGGGCCTTGCCGGCTCGGTGCCGGTTTCCGGCCAGGACGGCGATCAGGCGGCCCTCAACCGTATCGCGCTCGGCACACAGACCGTTTCGGTCTGGAAGGACGCGCGCGAACTCGGCAAGGCCGCCGCCGAGATTGCCTCGCAGCTCGCCGACGGCAAAAAGAATGCCGACATCGCCGGCGCAGTCGACTTCACCACGCCGGGTGGCAATTCCGTCAAGTCGGTTTTCCTGACCCCTGTGGCGATCACCAAAGACAACCTCAACGTCGTCATCGACGCGGGTTGGATATCGAAGGACGTGGCTTGCGCCGGTGTCGCGGCCGGGTCAGTCGCTGCCTGCAACTGAGCAGCCTAGGCGAACGCACCATGGCGCCGCGGTTTGCGAAAACCGCGGCGTTTTTCTAGGATGGACAATCTTCGGCAAGCTGCGACAGATGGCAGACCGGAGGGGAGGAGATCATCATGACCGATGCCACATCCGGCGCGGCGCCTGATCGTGCCCGCGCGTCCGAACTCTCGGGGATCGCTCGTTTCCTCAAGGCCACCGAGATCGACACGCGCATGCTCGGCATGGTCGGTGCCCTGCTGATCATCTGGATCGGACTTCAGCTCATATCGAGCATGCGGATCGGCGTTAATCCGTTCGAGTTCGATAGCCGCACCTTCCTGGCCGCCCGCAACCTGTGGAATCTCTCCGTTCAGACCTCGTCGGTGGCGATCATGGCGACCGGCATGGTTCTGGTCATCGTCATGCGCAACATCGATCTGTCGGTCGGGTCGGTGGAGGGCCTGGTCGGCATGATCATGGGCTTCGCCCAGGTGCATTTTCTCGTGCGTTTTGTCGGCCTGGAACTCGGCAATCCGTGGATCTGGGTTCTGGCGCTGGCCATCGGCCTGGCGATTGGGTTGGCCATCGGCGCGTTTCAGGGTTTCATCATCGCCTATATGGATGTTCCGGCCTTCATCGTGACGCTCGGCGGCTTGCTGGTGTGGCGGGGAGCCGCCTGGTGGGTCACCAGCGGCCAGACGATCGCCCCGCTCGACGCCACATTCCAGCTTATGGGCGGCGGCCCGCAGGGCTCGATCGGCGCGCGCTGGAGCTGGGTGCTTGCCGTCGTTGCCTGCGGCGCCGTCGTGCTGATGCTCCTGCATGCGCGCCGGCAGCGCAAGCGGTTCCGCTTTCCGCTGCGGCCCGTATGGGCCGAAGTGCTGCGCGGTGTCGTCACCTGCGCAATCATCCTCGGTGCCGTCTGGATCGCCAACTCCTATCCCTGGCCGGCGGGCATCGTGAAGCGTTATGCCGAGGAGAACGGCATTACCGTGCCGGAAGGCGGGCTGTTCATTGCGCATGGCATTGCCATTCCTGTGCTGATCGCGATCGCCGTCGGCATCGTCATGACCTTCGTCACCAACCGCACCCGCTTCGGCCGCTACGTCTTCGCCATCGGCGGCAATCCGGAAGCTGCCAACCTCGCCGGCATCAAGACCCGCTGGGTGACCATGAAAGTGTTCATGATCATGGGCGTGCTGGCCGCGATCAGCGCGGCGGTCTCGTCGGCGCGCCTCAACTCGTCGACCAACTCGCTCGGTACGCTCGACGAGCTGCTCGTGATTGCAGCCGCCGTCATCGGCGGCACCTCGCTCGCCGGCGGCTCGGGCACAGTCATCGGCGCCATGCTCGGCGCGCTACTGATGCAGTCGCTGCAGTCGGGCATGGTGCTGCTCGGCGTTGACTCGCCGCTGCAGAGCATCGTCGTCGGCGCCGTGCTGGTCGTCGCTGTGTGGCTTGACACTGTCTACCGCAAGCGCGTCTGAGGGAGGACATTATGGCCGATACCCGCACACCCCTCATCGACATGCGCAACATCTCGATCGCTTTCGGTGGCATCCGCGCCGTCGACGACGCGTCGGTCAACCTCTATTCCGGCGAGGTCGTGGCCCTGCTCGGTCACAACGGCGCGGGAAAATCGACGCTGATAAAAATCCTGTCCGGCGCCTACAAGCGTGACGCCGGGCAGATCTTCGTCAATGGCGAGGAGGCGTCGATCTCCAACCCGCGCGATGCCAAGAAATACGGCATCGAGACGATCTACCAGACGCTGGCGCTGGCCGACAATGTCGATGCCGCCGCCAATCTCTTTCTCGGCCGCGAGCTGATGACCGGATGGGGTACATTGGACGACGCCGCGATGGAATCGGAAGCGCGCAAGGTGATGGGCCGGCTCAATCCGCGCTTCCAGCGCTTCAAGGAACCGGTGGTGAAACTTTCGGGCGGCCAGCGGCAATCGGTGGCGATCGCCCGTGCTATCCTGTTCAACGCGCGCATCCTGATCATGGATGAGCCGACCGCGGCGCTTGGGCCTCAGGAGACGGCGCAGGTCGGCGAACTGGTGAAGCAATTGAAGGCCGAGGGCATCGGCATATTCCTGATCAGCCACGACATCCACGACGTCTTCGATCTCGCGGACCGGGTCTGTGTCATGAAGAACGGCCAGGTGGTCGGCACGGCGCGCACCCAGGACGTCACCCAGGACGAGGTGCTTGGCATGATCATCCTCGGCAAATGCCCTGCCGGTGCCGTCCCCGGCCCGGGCGCGCTGAGGGTCGCCACCGCCGCGGCATGACAGCCGGCGTTTGCCTTCCGCGCTGGCGCCATCAGGTACAATGGATGCACGGGACGCTGGGCCAGAGCTTCCCGCGCGTGCATTGCATTCTCGTGCCCCTGACTCCATAAAGTCGGTACTTCGTGAGGGCAAAGTCGGCGTTGAAGAAGCTGCTCCCGTATCTGGCGTTTGCGGCTGTGGCGGTCGCCAGCCTTGTTACAGCCGGCTTCGCATATCGCACCGGCGAGGAGGCTGCACGCTTCAAGTTCGAGGCCGCTGCCGACGACGCCTTGGGCCGGCTGGAAAGTCGGCTCGACCTGGACCTATCGCTTCTCGTTTCGACGCAGGCCTTCTTCGAGGCGCGTTACGGCAACGTCACCAAGGCCGAGTTCAGCAATTACTATGTATCTCTGCATGCGAATGAGAATTTTCCAGGCCTGCGCGGGGTAGGCTTCCTGAGCCTGGTCAAAAGCGGTGCTGAAGCGGCGCTTGAGCAGAGGATCGCCTCCGAATTCGGTTCATCCCACAAGATTTTTCCGGCTTCCACGCAAGCCTGGCGGGCACCCGTCACACTGTTCGAGCCGCTCGATGAGAATTCGCAGGCGGCGATTGGCTTCGATATGTATTCGGAGCCTGCCCGCCGGGCAGCGATTCAGGCGGCGCTGGCGAGCGAGGGCGCGAAGGCGACGAGCCGCGTGGTGCTGGGGCAAAATACCGGCAGCAGCCAGCCGACCCCGGGTATCCTCGTCTATTCGGCCTTGCGTGCGAAGGCTTCCGATCCCGACGGTGCCGAGAACCCCTCGGTTGGCCTGGTCTATGTCGCTTTCCGCACGGCCGAGCTTTTTTACTCCGCGCTGGTCAAGCCGCCCATCCTTCCGGTCAATGTCGAGGTGCATGACGGGCCGGCATCACCCGACACCCTGCTGTTCCGGTCCGAGGCGCCGCCTGACACGCGCTTTTCCAACGATTTTCTCGTCACGCGAAAACTGACGGTTGCCGGGAGGGAGTGGACCCTGCAGTTCCGCCCGACCAGCGGCTTCCAGCGGCCGTCGTCGCAAGCGCTGCCGATCCTGCTCGGGCTGGCCGGACTGATGCTGGCCGCCGCCGTGGCCGCGCTGGCGCGCTATCAGGAACGGACCTACGAAGCGAAATCGCGGCTTCACGATGCCACCGAACGCAGTCTTGCCGAAAAGGACTTGATGCTTCAGGAGATGAAGCACCGCATCAAGAACTCGATAACCCGTGTGCTGGCCATGGCGAGGCAGACTGCGGCCAATTCAGCCGACTTGAAGGAGTTTTCCGCCTCGTTCGCCTCACGGTTGCAATCCATGGCCGCCTCGCAGGACATGCTGACGCGGTCGCGATGGCAGAAGGTGGAACTCGGCGACCTCTTGCGGATGGAGTTGGAGCAGGTCTTCGGCAAGGCGATGCCGGATGACACGCTGGACGGACCGAAGGTGCTTCTCAACGAACAGACGACACAGGCGCTCGGCCTGACATTCCATGAGCTTGCCACCAACGCGCTAAAGTATGGCGCTGTGGCCATCTCCATGGCCGCTCTAAACGTGAGTTGGACCGTCGAACGTTCGTCTTCGGAGAGACGGCTGAGGCTGCGTTGGCAAGAGCATGGGTCGAAACGTCAGGAGTCGGCGCGCCGCTCGGGGTTCGGAACGAAACTCATCGAGATGAACATCACGCGCGAGCTAAACGGAAGAATCACGCGTGACTTCACCGAGACTGGAGTGTCGATCGACATAGATGTTCCGCTCGACAGGGAATTCGAGCGGAATTCGCACGGTGGAGGCAAAAGCCGTGCCGGCTCACAGACCGAGGAGGACGAGGCGTCCTAGCACTTCGCCTCGTAAAGGCCGCCGGCTGCCGTCTTGTAAGTGCAGAAGCCGGGCCGCGAGGCAGATCCCACCTTAGTGGCGCCAGCGGTTTCCACCTTGCTGGCGGCAATGGCGGCGGCGGGGTCGACCGTAGGCGGAGCAGGGGTTGTGCAACCCGCGAGCAGCGCGCCTACTGCGAGGATCAGGGTGGCCTTCATTGTCGGCAGAGTGTGCATTGTGTCCTCCGTGTGGAAGGCACAAATAGCACGGCAGGCTCGCCGAAATCGAGGAACACAGCACAGGAATTTGCGGTAGACCGCACAAGTCTCAGTGCGCGATGCCGGAAGTCTTGATGGATCGGTCGACAGTAGCGGCCATCTGGGCGTTTGTGGCTTCGATCGAGGCATGGAGTTGGCCGTCGCGGCCGATGTCCCAGACCAGTTCGGCGTCCTCTTCTTCCATGGCTGGATCGACATAGACGCACTGGCCGAAGAGCTTGTCACGCTGGCCGCGGAAAGAAGAAAGAGCAGGCGCCAGTTGCGACTGGCATTCCTCATAGGTCTCGTACACCGTTACGGGCGAGGGCATTTCATCGCACTGCTTGAGGTCACCCGAACAGCCGATGATCAAGAGAAGAGCAGCTATGTGTTCCATGACGAATTCCCTTTCGCCAGTAACGAGGCGGGCGGCAGGACGGTTCCCCAATGACGGAGACATTACGGCCTCCGCGGAATTTGCGTCGCAGCGATGGAAACTTCTTAGCTGCTTGGAAGCTGTCCGTTTTCCCGGATCGACTATTCGGTTTCGAAATTGCCTTCCGGGACGAGAAGCGAATAAGTAAGCTTCGTGTCGGTGAGTTCGAGCGTCGCCGAGCCGTTGAGCGCGGCCGGGACGACACGTTCCAAGGCGACGCTGCCAAACCGCTTTTGCCCCAGTGCGTGAGTGGCGACGCTGATTGCCTCGATCCAGACCAGGGACAGTGCCGGCGCGGAATTGGCGAGGATGCGGGTGGTGATGGTTACATGGCCATCGGGCCGTGACAGGGCACCGTAACTCACGGAATTCACGGCAAGCTCGTGAAGTGCGAGGCCGATATGCAGGGCGGCATTGGGATTGAGGTAGGGCCTGTCGCCTTCGATCCTGATGTTCTGGCGAGCGTCAGCCGTATAGCGGCCGACCTGACCGAGAATGAGTTCGTGAAGAGCCGCACCTCGCCAGTTTGACGAGGTCACCAAATCCTGTGTCGAGGCGAGTGATTGGAGGCGCCCGCGAAATCGCGCCAGGAAACTGTCCACGTTCTCCGAATGGCGGCCTGTCTGCGTCGCTATGCTCTGGATTATTGCGAGAAGATTCTTCGAGCGGTGCGCCACTTCCCTAAGCAAGGTGCGCAAGGTCTGCTCTCGCCGCTTCTGGTCGGTGATATCCACGGCGGTGGTCATGATGCCCAATATCCGGCCGTCCGGCGAACGGTCGACATCGATCCAGAGGGAAAACCAGTTCGCGCCGTCTTCCGCCGGAATGCCGACCTCCATTTTTCTCGAAATTCCGGTTGACATCACCTCATGCTTTGCTTGCGCGAGATCAGTCGCCACATCAACAGGGAGAAATTCGTTGAGATGGCGGCCTTCGACCGAATTGGTGGACCACGCGGCCGGAAGGTTCTCCGCCCAGATCACACGGAAATCGAGATCGCAATAGGTAATGGAAATACCCGTATTCGCCAGTGCCTTGAGAAGGCTACCCCCTCGGTTGGGCGTCGATGGCATGGAATGCAGTCTCATTGCCCGCCCCAATATTTCTGGTCTTCAGCCGTCGACCTGGAAGTTCCTCCCCGCCCAGATTTTCAGCGTGCGTGGCCTTTTGGTGCAAAGGTTCCGCCGGACCCCACCGCATTGAGCGAGCGTGATCCGGCGGCGGCTGGAAACCGTTTGAGGGGTGCGGCTTCCAGTTTCTGGACCTCAGCCAAGACTACGGGTCAGGCACGCCGGACGAGGCCGGCGATGAGCGATATGACCAAGAACGCCAGGAAGATGAAGAACAAAATCTGTGCTATCCCGGCCGATGTTCCAGCAATGCCGCCGAAGCCAAGTGCGCCAGCGATGATGGCGACCACAAGGAATACAAGTGCCCAGTACAACATGGCCTAATCTCCTGAATTGCTGAATGAAAACGCGACCACCGTAGTAAGGTTCCGCAAAAAGAAACGGCCGCGCTGCGGCGGCCGTCACGCGGAACGCGCCCGGCTCAGGCCGCTGCCTTGGCCTGCCGGTCGAAGAAAAGTGCCTGGCTTATCAAGGCTTTGACCATTTCGGGATTGAACGGCTTGGTGACAAGGAAGGCCGGTTCCGGCCGTTCGCCGGTGAGCAGGCGTTCGGGGAATGCGGTGATGAAGATCACCGGCAGCGACGTCGATGACAGGATGTCATTGACGGCGTCGATGCCTGAGGAGCCATCGGCAAGCTGAATATCCGCGAGGATCATCTTCGGATGGGTCTTGCCGAACAACGCAGTTGCTTCGGCGTGGGTGCGTGCGGTGCCGACGACGCGGTGGCCAAGGCTCTCCACCATCTGCTCGATATCCATGGCGATCAGCGGCTCATCCTCGATGATCATAATGTCGGTCGCGACCTGACGCGAAATCTCGGCGCTGGCCTGGGCCAGCAGCTTGTTGAATTCCTGCGTATCGACATCGAGAATTTCGGCTGCTTCCTCGTCGCTGAAACCTTCGACCGAAACCAGAAGGAAGGCCTGGCGGGGGCGAGGCGAAAGGGCTGCGAGGTTGGCGGCGGCGTGGCGTTCCCAGCCTGTTCGGGCATGATCCTCGGGGACGCGGATGGCGATCGAGGTGAACAGCTTCGCATAAGTCTTGTAGAGCGCGATGCGCGCGTTTGACGCTTCCGGAAACAGATCGACGTCGGCGACGATCGCCTCGAGCATGGCGGCTACCAGTGCATCGCCGCTCTGCTGCGAGCCGGAAACGGCCCTGGAGAAGCGGCGCAGATAGGGCAGGTGCGGCGCAATGCTTGCTGACAAACTCATATGGAATTCCCTCTTGGGTGTGCTTGACGAATTGGCATGGACAATTCGCGCCTACAACGGGCTCCGATTGAAAAAGTTCCTTCGCTTGGAACCTAGTCGATCATATCGCGTTTGGGAGCGGATGTGGGCAGGATTTGCGCGCTTCGGGGCCGCGGCCGATCCGAACAACGAGTGAGAATAGGCAACATTGTGATATCGACAAAAGACAACGTCGCTTCCGCCGGATCGGCGGTGCGAGCGAAAGACTCCACCGATCCTCTCGGCGTGAGTTCCGAGATCGGTCGCAAACTCAAGCAATATTATGACGAACTGGTGTCCGACGACGTGCCGGATCGCTTTGCCCAACTGCTCAGTCAGCTTGAGGCGGCCGAAATGGCGCGGAAGGAGGACTGAACCGATGGCTGTGACGCCTGAGTTCAAGAGGGATCTTTTGGCGACCATACCCAGCCTGAGGGCTTTCGCGGTGTCGCTGACGCAGAATTCCGACAAGGCGGACGATCTGGTACAGGAGACGCTGGTGAAGGCGTGGGACAAGCACGCCAGTTTCCAGATGGGCACCAATCTCAAGGCCTGGCTTTTCACCATCCTGCGCAACGAGTTCTATTCGCAGATGCGCAAGCGCGGCCGCGAGGTGCAGGACTCCGAAGGTGTGATGACGGAGCGGCTCGCGGTCCATCCGAGCCAGCACGGCAAGCTGGACCTCGCCGATTTCCGCGGCGCGCTGGAACAGTTGCCCGAGGACCAGCGCGAGGCGATCATCCTGATCGGTGCGTCCGGCTTCTCCTATGAAGAGGCGGCGGAGATCTGCAATTGCGCTGTAGGTACGATCAAGAGCCGCGTCAGTCGTGCACGCACGAGACTGCAGGACATACTGAAGATATCAGGCGAGGCAGATTACGGCCCGGACGCGATCTCATCGCAGGTGATGGGCTCCAACGCTGCCTGACGGGCGGCCCCGGCGCGCCGTCAGCTATGCCCGCACCTGTTCGCGGGCGTTGACGAGCGCCGAAAGGATGTCGTCGCTTGCATAGGGCTTGCCGACGACCCTGACCCCGGGAAACGATGCTGTGATCTCCTTGATGTCGGTATAGCCGGAGGCGAAGACGAAGGGCACGCCGCGCTCCCGCAGCGTGGCGGCGAAGGGCAGGGTGGAATCGCTGCCCAGCAGAAGGTCGAGTATCGCCGCGTCGAAATCCGAGGACGACGTCGTGGCTTCAGCGTCCGTCATGTTGCGGGCAATCACGACATCGGCGGCGCCCTCGTCGCGGCATATCTGCTCGACATCCATGGCGATCAGGAACTCGTCTTCGAGCACCAGTATGCGCAGTCCATCAAGCAAGCCGGCCAAATGCCATCACTCCTGTAAAGGCCGCGACTCATGCCGTTAATTAAGCGGTATGTCATTTAAAAAAGACATCGGCGGGTTTTCGGCCTACCAGTTGAGGATCGGGGCTGGCCGGAGATTGCGAAAGCAATGGGGGCTCAATTGCAGACCAAGGACCTCAAGGCGGCGGCTGGCACGAACATACCGTGCGAGAAATGCCCGCTGCGTCCGATGAAAACCTTTCGGGATTTCACGAGAGAGGAACTTGCCTTCGTCAGCCGTTTCAAGCGCGGCGAACTTGCCGTCGACAAGGGCGCGACGGTGCTGATGGAAGGCCACCACAGTGCCCATCTCTACACCGTGCTTTCCGGATGGGCGTTCCGCTACAAGCTGCTTCCGGACGGGCGGCGGCAGATACTGAACTACATGTTGCCGGGCGACCTGGTCGGGCTGCAAGGTAGCCTGCTCGGCGAGATGCAGCATTCGGTCGAGGCGCTGTCGCCGATGCTGCTTTGCGTGTTCGAGCGCGACCAGATGAGCGAACTCTACCGCAATCATCCCGGCCTGGCCTTCGACATCACCTGGATCGCGTCGCGCGAGGAACAGATTCTCGACGAGAATCTCCTCAGCCTCGGGCGCAGGAGCGCGGTCGAGCGGGCAGCCTATCTCATAGCCTTCATCGGTAGCCGAGCTCACAGCGTCGGCTTCAGCGGCGACCCGATGCAGATTCCGCTGACGCAGCAGCACCTTGCCGACACGCTCGGCCTTTCGCTGGTGCATACCAACAAGACAATCCGTAAGCTCGCCGACCGCAAACTCCTGGCCTGGCGCGATGGCGGCTGCGAGATCAGAGACATAGACGGCCTGAAAAAACTGGCCCGATGGGACGGGCTGCGCGATACGCCGCGTCCCTTGGTGTGACGGCTTCCCGGCTCTCACGTCTCACGCAGTATCGGACCACATCGTGCCGGGGATGATGTTGCGGGCAAGCGCGAAAACGACCAGCAGCGCGGGGACTGCGATGAAACCGCCGAGCGGTCCCCACAGCCAGATCCAGAATACCAGCGAGAGCAGGACGACGAAGGGATTCAGCGTCATCCGCCTGCCGATCACCATGGGCGTGACGAACTGCGCCTCGATCATGTTGATGGTCAGATAAATCGCGACCGGCAGGAGGCTGCCGCCCAGCGTGTCGAACTCGGCGAGCCCGATGACGAACAGTACGGCTACCATGATCGCCGGGCCGATGAAGACGATGAAATTGGTCAGGATGGCGAGCGCCCCCCACATAGCGGCTGACGGTATACCGACGATCCATAGGCCGATGCCGACGGCGATGCCTTCCAAAATGTTGATGATCGAGATCGAGATCAGATAGTCGGAGACCAGTCCCTCGATGTCGCGGAAGACGTGGGCCACCCGCCAGCGCAGGCGGCGGTTGAAGCAGAGCCGCAAGATGGCGATCCGCGTCTGGTGGCGTGTGGCGACGAAAAAATACAGGCTGGCGAAGAAGATCAGCACCTGGCCGAGCACCGCCGGAGCCAGTGTCGCCATGCTTTCGACCCCAAAACCCTGATCGACTGAAACCGCGATGCCTTCCGCGCCGGTGATCTCGCGCAACTGGTCGCGCATTCCCCGCAACGATTCCAGCGGACCTTTCAATTCGGCGAGTTGCTGCTTGAGGTTTGCCCAGATCTGCGGCAGCCGTTCGATCCAGAACGACAGAGGTGCGGCGACCGCCACTGCGAACAGGCAAAGGCCTATGATGAAGAGTAGCACGACAATGGTCGCGGAAATTCCCGGAGGCATGCCGCGCGCTTCCAGCCGCGAAGCGATCGGACCGAGCATCAGCCCGATCACGATGCCCAGGGAGATCGGCATGAGGATGTACTCCGCAGTCGCCATCGCGAAAACGAGTACCACGATGCCGATGAGGATGACCGCCATCTGGGAGCCGCGCGCCAGAAGCAGTTCGATATTGGATTTCGGTGGCAGACGCACGATCGGCGCTTTTTTGGCCGACCGCACGGCGGCCGCATTCCGGTCTGACATTTGCGCCCGTTCCTCTCGCCATCCAGAACACAATTTCGTAGCTTTCGTTCCGGGCAGCCGGAACCACGTTTCCGTGCGAACGTTTGGCTCCGTTAAACACAGGAGTGATGCAATGGCAGCCGCGACAGGAAAGACTGCGAAGTCGGACATGGAGACGCCTGTTCCGCCTGATCTGGAAGCGGATATCCGCCAGTTGCGGGAGGACATCGCGAAGCTGACCGAGCAATTGTCCAAGACCGGGCAACATTCCTACGGCACCGCCCGCCGCGCCGCCGCTGAAGGCGTCGAGCAATTGAAGGCGCAGGGCGAGGCGGCCATCGAGGGACTGCGGACCAACGCCCACGACATCGAGGAGCAACTGACGACTGCGGTCAGGGAGAAGCCGATCACGGCGCTCGCCATCGCCGCAGGCGTCGGCTATTTCCTCGCGCTGTTGTCGCGCCGCTAGCGGCTTGGGCGAGAGAGGGGATGCTCGCTTCGCTGATTGCCGGTCTGGCGACCGGAGAGACATTGGCCGCTTTGCGCCGGGTTCGGCGCGCGGCGATCGCTTATTTTATCGCCGGGCTTCTTGGCTTCTTCGGCGTGATCTACCTTCTTCTTGCGGGCACGATCTGGGCGGCTCGTCGCTATGGCGCGATCGAGGCTACGCTTGGCATCGGAGGATCCTTCATCCTGCTGGCGATCCTCATCGTCATTGCGCATAAGATTGCGTCGAGGGTCCGGGCCCGTGCCGCGGTCAAGCAACGCAACCGCGACTTCGCCAAGGCTGCGATTGCCGCCGGCATCGCGGTTGCCCCGGCGCTGCTCAGCGGAAGGGCCGGCAAGGCAGTACTGTTGGCGCCGGCCATCGCTGCCATCGCCTATGCAATCTACCGCGAAAACAGCAGGCCACCGCCTCCTGGGAATGACGAATAGGATTCGCTCAGGCGGTCAAGTTGCGCCGCATTCCAGCGGCAGCGATATCTCCGCGACGACCCCGTTGAGGCCGAATTCGTGCCGCACTTGGCTGGATATGATCTTGTCGAGGCCGCGGCGGATCAGGATCATGCCAAAGCCCTCGCGGTCGGGCCGGCTGACGGAAGGCCCGCCGATCTCGCGCCAGGCGAGCTTCAGGCGCCGCGACGGATCGCGGCCCTCTATCTTCCACGACAAATCCACCGCACCCATCGGCACGGACAAGGCGCCATATTTCAGGGCATTGCTGGCCAGTTCATGCGTGACCATGCCGAGGCCGAGAGCCTGGTCGGGGGAGAGATAGGCGTCGGCGCCATCCAGCCGGACGCGCGGGTTCTTCTCGTCGTCGAAGGGCGTTATCTCCAGCCGTAGCAGGTCGCGCAGTGCAATGCCGCGCCATTCGCGATCCGAAAGCAGGCCGTGCGCGACGCCGAGCGCTTGCAGCCGCGAACTGAACGCCTCGAGGAACTCGCGCGGATCTCTGGCGTGGCGCACGGTCTGCGATGCCAGCGCCTGCACCGTGGCCAGCGTGTTCTTGACGCGATGATTGAGCTCGCGCAGCAACAGGCGCTGGCGTTCCTCGCTCGTCTTGCGCTCGGTGATGTCGTAGTTCACGCCAAAGACGAGCAGCGGCCTGCCTTCCGTGTCGCGCTCGATCACCCGGCCGCGCGCCGCCAGCCAGCGCGCCGGCTCGACATGGCGGACGCGGTACTCGCCAAAATAGTCGTCCGATATTTCCAGTGCCTGGCGGAATCTTGAATCGGCGAGCCGCACATCGCGCCGGTCGATCGCATGGAAGAATTTCCGGGCGCGCATAAGCTTCGCGGCCTTCATCCCAAACAAGACAGGCAGGCTGGCGTCGCATTCGACCCTGCCTGTCCGCACCTCCCAGACCCAGCTTGACAGCGACGCGGCCTCCAGCGCGAGTGCGCGCCGCTTCTCCTCACGGTCGAGCGCCCGTTGCGCCATGGCGCCGCTGCGCGTGCGCTCCTTGAGCGAGAACAGACTGGAGGCAAGGCCGGCGAGCAGAGACAATTGCTCGACCAACTGCGAGTTCGGATGGGCACGTGGCAGGCGATCCAGCACGCACAGCGTGCCGATAGGCTCGCCGTCGACGACAAGAGGGGCGCCGACGTAGAAACGTACCCTGTGCGGCCCGGTCACCAGGGCATTGCCGGAGAAACGCCGGTCCGCCGTTGCGTCGGCAACGACCATGACGTCGCTGCCGGCGGCGATTGCATGAGCGCAGAATGAAAGGCTAACCGGCGTTTCCCGCTCCTCGATGCCCAAACGCGAAGGAAAGCGTTGCCGGTCGACGTCCACCAGACTGAGCAAAGACACCGGCGCGCCGAACAAGCCAGCGGCCAGTCTCGTCAGCCTGTCGAAATCCGGATCGTCCAGCAAATCGGCATAGGGCAGTCTGTCCAGCACAGCCTGCCTGGCCGGCGAGCGGACCGCCTGCCAGACCTGATCCGGCAAACCCGGATTATGGTCGCCGCTATCCTGCACCGCCCCGAAGCTCACCGTCCGATCATACCGAAGAAAACCTTACGCAACTGGAAAGCCACTGGCCGGAGGGGAACTTTGGGCCGGAACGGGCATTGACCAACGAAAACCCTGACGAGGCCCACGCGCGACGCATCGGGAGAACCGTCATGCAAAAGACCATTCCCACCGACAAGGCACGGCAGGCAGGCTGGGGACGCCCTGTACTCGTCGTGCTGGTCGTCGGATTGCTGCTCGCGATGGCGGTGTGGGCGGGCGTCGAGATATGGGGCGAACACTGACACGCCGGCGGCCGACAACCCTGGCGGCGTTACTGCGCCGGCCGGCGGCACCAGTTCGGGCGGCGGCTAATCGTTCAGGCAGCCTTGGCATTCTTCAGAGCACTCGGGACAAGCACATTAAGCGCCTTCTTGTGGATGCGGATCTGGGTCGTATCCTTCAATGGATAAAGTTCTCCGTCGATAACGCAGCGGAACCGCCGGTTGCGCGATAGAATCTTGAGTTCGGCCTCCTCGGCTTCATGGATCTCCACCTGATCGTTATCGCGCCATTTTCCCCGCGCCATGTTCGCGGCCATGCGGATCAGCTCGCCCCGCTCTTTCGCCACCGTGACATAGATGCCGAGAACCCCTCCATCGGGTTCATCCGCGTAAGGCAGGTGGCCCTCGCCGAACAGATTATTGCTGATGCCTATGCCCGACGTGCGCGTTACGATCTCAGTCCCGCCGATGGTAAGCTGCACGCGCATGGAAGGCGGCTTCATCACGGTGCGGTAGGCAGCCTTCAGCGAGGCGCCGATCTTGCCCAGCCGCGACGCGAATTCCATCTGCTCGCGTAGCACGACCATCTTGGCGTGAAGTCCGATCGAGAACTGGTGCACAAAGGGGCGGCCGTCGGCGCTGGCCAGGTCCACGGCCTTCACCTCGCCGCCTGCGAAGGCCAGCAACGCGGCGTCGAGCTGCTGGGGAATGCCCAATCCGCGCGCGAACAGGTTCATCGTTCCCGCCGGCAGAACGGCCAGCGCCTTGTCGGAACCCATCAGCGCCGCGGCAGCGGCCGAGATCGTGCCGTCGCCGCCGCCGGCCAGGATGACGTCCGGCGACCGCTTGCGGGCGGCGCGCTTCAATTCCGGGACGATGTCCTTGCCGTCGACGACATTGATTTCGACGCTATGCCCGGCATCGGTCAGAATGGAATTGAGACGCTGCGAAAACGCGTCGAGGTCGGTCGTCCGCAGAGTGCCGCCGTCGCGATTGAGTACGGCGATGAATCGCATGATCCCTCAAACTCCCCTTGCCGATCGATAAATCGCAGCTTTCCAGAACGGGATCGGCAATGAAAAGTTCCATCAGGCAAGGCATTGGCGCCAAACCATTTTTTGCCGCTAACAGCGATGCGCGGGAACGCGAAAGTCGGGAACCGAAGCGGAATGCCGACGTTGTCCAATTGTGAGCGGCACGCCCGGCTTCCCCTGCGACGGTTCTACCGGGCGTGTCAGTGCATGAAATTCACGCACAAGGAGAGAGTATAATGGTCCGCAAACTTTTGGCTACTACCGCGCTCGTCACGCTTCTGACCGGCGCCGCCTTTGCCCAGGAAGCCACCACGCCGACGCCGGCTCCGGCCGCGCCTTCAACCGAGGCACCCGCCGCGCCAGTGGTGAAGGCTGACGGCTTCCTGGCCACCAACCTGATCGGCGAAACTGTTTACAACGGCACTGGCGACGATGCCGAGAACATTGGCAGCGTCAATGACGTTGTGATCGGATCGAACGGCGCGGTGGAATCCGTGGTCATCGGCGTTGGCGGCTTCCTTGGTATCGGTGAGAAGAACATCGCCATGAACTACGGCGACATAAAATGGGCCGAGAAGGACGGCGACCGCTGGATCGTGGTGAACGCTACGAAGGACCAGCTTCAGGCCCAGGCTGAATTCGACCGCAAGCCGTATGACCCGGCCCCGGCCGCCACGGCAATGGCTCCGGCCCCGGCGACGACGGATACGACTACCGCTCCCGCGCCGTCCGACACAACTGCGCAGGCGCCTGCCGACACCACCACAACGCCTGCTGACCAAACGGCTCAGGCGCCTGCCGAGGCGACCGCGACCGATCAGACCAAGACCGGTGCGATCGACAAGTCGACGCTCACCGAGATGCCGGCCGGCGACATTCGCTCCGAGGACCTGGTGGGTACCACCGTCTACGGCGCGAACGACGCTAATGTCGGCGAGATCGGCGATGTCGTGCTGACGCAGGACGGCAAGGTGGACGCGGTGATCATCGACGTCGGCGGCTTCCTCGGCGTGGGCGAGAAGGAAGTCGCGGTCGGCATGGACAACCTTGCCTTCATGACCGACAAGGACGGCAAGAAGTATCTCTACACGACCTTCACTAAAGAGCAGCTCGATGCCGCGGCCGCCTATGATAAGAGCACATGGGCTGAGAAGCGTGACGATCAGCGTATCATCATGATGCAGTAATAATCGTCAACGGGATTGTCGGAACCCGCGCCGGAAACGGCGCGGGTTTCTTTTTTGCTGGTGGGAGCGCATGCCAGCCGCTCCCACGTTTCTTGAACGATTTGTCGTGATCGTCTTTAAATTGTGAACGATCCATTCTGCGTTCCGTGTCTTTCCGCCAGGCCAATTTTGCCCAACATACAGCCCATCCAAGCGGCATGGGCCGCAAGACCAGCGAAAGGGCAAGTCACATGCTCGACCAGATCAAGGGCCTCCATCACGTCACCTCCATGGCCAGGGACGCCAACGAGAACAACCAGTTCTTCACCCACAAACTCGGCCTGCGCCGGGTCAAGACGACCGTGAATTTCGACGCGCCGGACGTCTACCACCTCTATTACGGCGACGAGAAAGGCACGCCGGGCTCGGTGATGACATATTTCCCGTTCCCCAACATCGGCAAGGGCCGCCCGGGCGTCGGGGAGGTCGGAACCACAGTGTTCGCCGTGCCAAAGGGCACGCTTGGCTATTGGGAAAAGCGCCTTGCCGACCAGGGCGTCGGAAACATCTCCCGCGAGAAGAGCTTCGGTCAGGACCGCTTGCATTTCGACGGGCCGGACGCCGACAGTTTTGCCTTCGTCGAGGTCGCCGATGACAACCGCGCGGCGTGGACGCAGGGTGATGTTCCCGCCGACGAGGCGATCCGCGGTTTCCACTCGGCATCGCTAAGGCTGCGGGACGGTGGCGCCACCGAGGAACTGCTGAAGTTCATGGGCTACCAGAACGTCGACACCTCCGGAAACGTCAAGCGTCTGGCGATCCCTGGCGGCAACGGTGCCGAAACGATCGACATCGAGACGGTCCCCGGGGCTTCCTTCGCCGATCTCGGCGCGGGTTCGGTCCATCACATCGCCTTCGCGGTGGAGAACAGGGCGAAGCAGTTGGAAGTCCGCAAGGCGCTGGTCGACGCGGGTTACCATGTCACGCCTGTCATCGACCGGGATTATTTCTGGGCGATCTATTTCCGCACGCCGGGCGGCGTGCTGTTCGAGATCGCGACGAACGAGCCCGGCTTCGACCGTGACGAGGACACCGCCCATCTCGGCGAGGCGCTGAAGCTGCCGACGCAGCACGCCCATCTGAGGGCCTATCTGGAAAAGCACCTGCAGCCGCTGGCGGCCTGAGGATGACCAAAATGTCCGCGAATTCATACACGTACAAGCGCTTGCCCGGGAAACCGGGCGGGCCACTGCTTTTTGCCTTTCACGGCACGGGCGGCGACGAGAACCAGCTTCTGTCGCTGGGCCGTGACCTCTTACCCGAGGCGACGGTCATTTCGCCGCGGGGCGATGTTTCGGAGTTCGGCGCGGCGCGCTTCTTCCGCCGCACCGGCGAGGGCGTCTACGACATGGACGACCTTGCCCGCGCGACCGCGAAGATGACCAGGTTCGTGGCCGCTCATGTCGAGGCCGAGAGGCCATCGGCGGTGCTCGGCATCGGCTACTCCAATGGCGCCAACATCCTGGCTTCCGCGTTCTTCGCACGCCCCGGCTTGTTCGACGCAACGGTGCTGATGCATCCCCTGATCCCGTTCGAACCCGACGTCGGTGGCAATCTGGCCGGTCGCCGCATCCTCATCACGGCCGGCCGCCGCGACCCGATCTGCCCGCCCGATCTGACAAACCGCCTCGCACCCCATTTGCGCGCCGGGGGCGGGGATGTAACACTGGAATGGCATGAAGGCGGGCACGAGGTGCGTCCGAGCGAGATTGAAGCGGCGAAGCGCTTTCTTGCCGCAACGAGGACAGAGGAGGCGACCCATGCCTGACACGAAGCCGGAAATCGAGCTCGACGATCTCGGATCGAAAGGACGCTATGTGTTCAGGGATGCCGGCGCCGTGGCCGAGATGACCTTCTCCAAGGCGGGGGAGCACATGATCATCATCGACCATACCGAGGTGCCCGACGCCTTTCGCGGGCAGGGTGTCGGATCGAGGCTTGTGACGCGCGCGGTCGAAGACGCCCGCGCCGCCGGCAAGAAGATCATCCCGCTCTGCCCTTTCGCCAATGCGCAGTTTCGGCGTCATCCGGAGTGGGCCGATGTGTTGAAGTCGTAGGGCTGGTAGTGGTCGGGAGGAACATGGTGAGCCAGTCGAACTCCGCAATACGCATCGAAACGGTCGAGATGCACACGGGCGGCGAGCCCGTGCGCATCGTCACCACCGGCTATCCACCGATTCGTGGCGCGACCATTTTGGACAAGCGCCGCTTCGCCCGCGAAAACCTCGATCATCTCAGAAAAATGCTGATGTTCGAGCCGCGGGGCCATTACGACATGTATGGCGTGCTTCCGGTCGAGCCAGACCTGCCGGGCGCCGACATGGCGGTGCTGTTCATCCACAATGAAGGCTATTCGACCATGTGCGGCCATGCGGTGGTCGCGCTCGGCCGCTATGCCGTCGACCACGGCATCGTCGCGGCGCAGACACCGTACACCAACGTTGCCATCCAGTGCCCTTGCGGGCTGGTCAAGGCGCGTGTCGAAGTCGCCGAATGCGATGGCGGTTTCGCAACGGGCGTGGTGTCGTTCGAAAGCGTGCCGTCCTTCGCCTTCGCGCTCGACAGAAAAGTCGACGTGCCGGGGCTCGGGCAACTGACGCTCGACATCGGTTACGGCGGTGCCTTCTACGCCATCCTGCCGGCGTCGTCGGTCGGGCTCGATGTCCGCACCTCGCCGGTCGCCGCATTGGTCGAGCGGGCCGACCGCATCACCAAGGCGACCGCCGCCGCCATCCCGCTCGACCATCCGGACGATCCTGATCTCGCTTTCCTCTACGGCACGATCCTGACCGACGGGCGCGATGCCTTCTCGCAACAACCTACCCGCAACATCTGCGTCTTCGCCGAGCGCGAGGTCGACCGCAGCCCGACCGGCAGCGGCGTCTCGGCGCGCATCGCCATTCAGGTTGCGAAGGGCCAGATCGGCCTTGGACAATCGCGGTCCTTCGAAAGCGTCACCGGCGCCGCGTTCTCGGCCAAGGCGCTGCGAAAAGAGCCGTGCGGCTATTTCGACGCCGTGAGGGTCGAGGTCGGCGGCCGTGCCTTTTATTCGGGACGTTCGACCTTCACCTACGAGGATGGCGACGAACTCGGCAAAGGCTTTTTGCTGCGCTGATATTGGCTACCGGGCCGGCCGGGCGGTGGGGGAATAGTATTCTCCACGCGAAGATTCACCTGGAACGCCATCGATGGGCATTCTCCCGCGATCGCGCTAGAGTCGGGTCGAGGCGCATCGATACGCCGGAATTACAGGAGCCGCCCGCCATGGCCGCCGAAGCAAAACACCTGGCCCGTCCGACCGGCGCGACCGCAGTACTCAGCCCCCGGCAAAGCCCGCTGGTAAGCTCGGCCACCGGCGGCGAGATCACGCTGTCGTCGCATGTCAGCGCGCCGGGTTTTTCGCCCGTCGACCTGCTCTACGGCGCACTGGCGGGATGCCTGGTCATCAGCGCCCGGGCCGCTGCCGCCAAACTCGGCGTGCTGGATAGGCTCGGCGACATCGAAGCGAAAGTCACCGGCCGCAAGGCGGCGGACGGCCCGTCGCGGATCGAGGCGTTCAGCGTCGAGATCGAAATCGGCGGCGACCTCGACCCTGTCACCAAACATGCGATCGCCGAGGCGGCCGAAGGCGAGATTTGCACGGTCAGCAACACGCTGCGCGGGCATCCCTCGATCGAGGCGCTGCTCGTCGGCGACAATGCCATCCCGGCTTGAGGAGAAAATCCATGAGCGCCGAGGAAAACCTTCGCATCCTGCTCGCTTCGCGGCCGCATGGCCGTCCGACGCCCGCCGATTTTCATCTGGAGCGCACCGGCGTGCCGGAACCCGCCGAGGGGCAGGTGCTGCTCAAAATCCTCTACCTGTCGCTCGATCCCTACATGCGCGGCCGCATGAACGCGGCAAAATCCTATGCCAGGCCGGTGGAAATCGGCGAGGTCATGGAAGGCGGGACGGTGGCGCGTGTCGAGAAATCGCGGCATCCCGATTTTGCCGAAGGCGACATCGTGCTTTCCTATTCCGGCTGGCAGGGTTTTGCGCTTTCGGACGGGTCGGGTCTGCGCAAGCTCGATCCGAAGGCCGCTCCGGTCTCGACCGCGCTCGGCGTGCTCGGAATGCCGGGCTTCACCGCCTATGCCGGCCTCCTAACCATCGGCCGGCCGAAGCCTGGGGAGACCGTCGTGGTGGCGGCCGCCAGCGGCGCGGTCGGTTCGGCTGTCGGCCAGATCGCCCGCATCAAGGGCGCGCGGGCCGTCGGCATCGCCGGCGGGGCCGACAAATGCCGCTTCGTGCGCGACGAACTCGGTTTCGACGCCGTCGTCGACCATCGCGCGCCGGATTTTCCCGAGCAGTTGAAAGCGGCCTGCCCGGACGGCATCGATGTCTATTTCGAAAATGTCGGCGGCCCGGTCTGGGACGCCGTGTTTCCGCTGCTCAACGGATTCGCGCGCGTGCCGGTCTGTGGCCTGATCGCGCAATACAACAAGACCGAGCACGCCGGCGCCGACCGCTTGCCGGTGGTCATGCGCGAGGTGCTCACCCGAAGCCTGACGATCCGCGGCTTCATCCAGCACGAATTCGCAGACCAGCGCCGGGCCTTCTTCAAGGACGTGTCCGGATGGATCGCGGAGGGCCGCGTGCGCTATCGCGAGGACATCATCGACGGGCTGGAGAACGCGCCGGAAGCTTTCATCGGCCTGCTGGAGGGCAAAAATTTCGGAAAACTGATCATCCGGGTGACCGAATAGGCAAACCGCTGCCGGCGGTTTTTAACCCGCCGACGGAAATGTCTTCGCCAAAAATTCCTTCGGCAGTGCCGGGACAAAATTGCCGTCGCGGCCGGTCATGTCGTCATTGGCGACCAGGCTGTTCAGGATCGCCTCTTCGGTCGCGCGCACCACCGCGTCGAAGAACGGGTCGATGTCGGCGTCTGGCACATAGTCGGCCCGAGCAAGTCTTCCGGACGGCGCGGTGGCGGCCTCCGGATTGGCGGTGGAGAAGGCGAGAAAAATGTCGCCCGAGCTGTGATAGCCCAGCCCGCCGGTCATCGCCACGCCGAGCGGCACGCGCCGCGCTAGCCGCTTCAACTGATGCGGCAGCAGCGGCGCGTCGGTGGCGACGATGGCGATGATGGAGCCCTTTTCGGCGCGGGGCGCGCCCTCGACGACCGCCGGCTCGGCCAGGTCCGGGCCGCAATGCCGGCCGCGGATCGTGAGATTGCGGCGCTTGCCGAAATTCGATTGCACGAACACGCCGAGGGTGAATTTTCGGTCCTGCCATTCGACCAGCCGCGAGGCGGTGCCGGAGCCCGCCTTGAAGCCGAAGGTGATCATGCCGGTGCCGCCGCCGACGCTGCCTTCCTCGACCGGCCCGCTCGCCGCGCCGTCCAGCGCCTGCTCAACGTGCTCGAAGGTCACATGGTGACCGTTGATGTCGTTCAGGAATCCGTCATAGGTTTCCGCCGCGACCGGCAGGCCCCAGGCGCTCTCGATCGCTTCCGGCAGTGCCCTCGACAGCCAGCGCAGCGTGCCGTCGCGGGTCACGCCGCAGGAATGGGTGTTGGTGATGGTGATCGGAAAATTGAACGCGCCGACTTCCTCGATCAGATGCGAACCGGTCAACTCGCCATTGCCGTTGGCGCTGAAGATGCCTGCGAACACCGGTGTCGCGAGGTCTTTTATCGGCCTCGGCAGAATTGCGGTGACGCCGGTGCGAACCGGCCCTTCGCCTATCCTGAGCGCCCCGTCGCCGGAGTTGAGCGTGACGTAGCCCACCGAGACGTCCGGCACGTCGGTGATGGCGTTCCAGCGTCCCGCCTCGCCGGCGAAGGGAATGGTGAATGATCGCGCCCGAGGTTTTCCGGCGGGCGTCTTTAAATGGTGCTCGGCGGTCATTTCCACCCCCATGGATTCGCGCGATATCGGCGGATTCTATGCGGGAGCGCGGTTTCGCGCCATGCCCCCGCCGCAGCCGGCGAGGGTAAGAGAGTGATGTAGATTAGGCCTGGACTTCCTGGATCGCCGAAAGCTGCCAGTCGGTGCCGCGCCGGCGTGTGAAGGTCCACAGTTCGGTCGTCTCGGTCGGCTGTTCCGGGTCGCCCTCGACGACCTCGCTGGTGGCGCGATCGCGCATCACGTCGATCGATTCATAGCGCAGCGCGGCGGTCGCATAGTCACGGTCACCTTCGCGCCAGGCCTCGGCGATGTCGGCCTGCACCAGATGCACGTCCGACACGTCGTTGCGCACGCCGTTCTTGGCATTGTCGGCCAGTTCCTCCGAAAGGTAGGAAACCATTTCGGGCGTCACCAGCCTGCGCAGCGCGGCGTGATCCTCGCGTCCGAACGCTTCCTGAACCTCGGTCAGCCGCTGCTGGAACGTGTCGAGATCGTCCTGGTTCAGCTCGATCTCCTCCTCATCCACGGCTGCCGAAGCCCCGCCAGAACCCCCGCCGATGCGCGGAATCTGGAACGATCCGGCGCCTTCGGTTTGACGAACAGAATTGTCGCCTTGACCGAAGCCGCTGGCGTCATTGCGGCCGAAGCCGCCCGCCGGCCCGCCTGCCATTGCCTGAGCCGGCGAGCGCGACTGCTGCGAACGGAAGAAACGTATCGCCAGCAAGATCAGGCCGCCGATCAGCAAGGCCTGAATCAGAAGACCGAACATGCCGGCCAGTCCGCCAAACCCCTGGCCGAGCAGCAGGCCGATAAGACCGCCGATCAGCAGCCCGCGCATCAGCGAGCCGCCGAGGCCGTTCATGAAACCGGGCCGCTGCGGCTGCCTGGCCTGCGGCTGGCGGGCAGCCTGGCTGGTTCCGGTGTTCGGCGTCATCGAGCGCTCGACCGGCGCCGTCGGCTGCGGGGCCGTGCGGGTCGGCGGCGCCGACTGGAAGGTGCGCGTACCGCGGCTGCCGAAACTGCCGCCGCGCCGCGCCTCCGCATAGTCGACGCTGAACAGCGAAAACGCCATGAACAGGGCAGCTATCAACGCAAAGCCCCGGCCGGCCTTCGAATTCAACATTTCATTCCCTCCAAGATCACTGTTTTACCAAGGCGCCGCTATATGCGTCGCCGTGATGCCGTTTCGCCGGCAACCATCCGGAACGTTTTCGGTCCCAGAGCGCCGCTCAAAGTTGTACGGATCAGTCGAACAATTCCTCGAAGAACGACTTCTTCCGCTTGCGGTAGTGTCCGTGCGAGCGCCCTTCGTCATAGTCGCGCTCGTGGTGGTCACGATCATCGCGCCCACGATAGGGTTGTTGTTGAGGAACCTGCTGCGGCCGGGGCGGGTCGGAGGAAACCGCCTCGCGACCACTGCGCTCGACGATCTTGTCGAGTTCGCCACGGTCGAGCCACACGCCCCGGCAGTGCGGGCAATAGTCGATCTCGATGCCCTGGCGTTCGCTCATCACCAGCGCAACCCTGCAGGAGGGGCACACAAGACCTAGAATTTGCGACGTCATGCGGTTCTCCGTTGCTTTGGCGCCCGCTTTGATCGTCACAAGCCGGGCCCAAACAATACGGTCCGACATCGCTGCCGCTAAACGCATCAGCCAGAGGGGCCCGGTCCGCTGATGACATCTGGCAATCGTCCGGCCAAGATTCAAGCCCCTTGCGGACGGAATAACTACAAACGCTAACGTCTGGATGCTCTCACTCATGGGGCATTTTGGTGTCGCTGCCTTATACACGCGCTGTTGGAATGGCCCGCGTCCCGCCCAAGTACGAATTCCAGCAATGGGTAGCATTCCCTAGCCGCCCGGCGGAGCTTCACGCCAGGTCGAACGCCGTCGCCCGACCCAACGTCACCACATTTCTCATCCATCTGCGCCTTGCGGTGACGGGCGATTGGTGATCAACACATATGTATCGCGGCGGTCGCGAGGACTTTAAGGCGGCATGAACCGGGCCAGGTTATACGGGACGAAGGCGACAGGCTTCCTGTCGGCGCTCTTCCTGTATCTGGCGGCGGCGGTCGGCGGTGCCTACGGGCCGCTTTCCTCCGAGGCGACCTCCGCCGCATCGCAGTCGCGGACTGCGACCGGCGGCATGGATGCACGCGATCTGCGCGCCGCCAGCCATCTGCGGCCAGCCGTTTCCTTCGAGAGCCGCGAACTCAGTGCCGCCGTGCCGCAAGGCGACGGCAATGCCAAGGCGGTTCTGCCTCCCGTTCTCAAAAGCCTTCCGGAAGTTGTCGCCGAAATCGGCGATGCCGCGGCTGCGTCCGTGCCGCTCTCCGCTGCGCCGCCGCATGCCTATGCTGCGCGTGCGCCTCCTATCCTGTCCTGATCAGCCCTGAACGGCGCTGCTCGTGTGGAGCGGCGTTTTTGAAACAGCTTTCGTCCGTGCGCGAAAATGCGTCGGCGATGGCCCGTCATGGTATCAGAACAATGCGAACACCCCGTTGGTTGGTGGCGACCTATGCCATCATCGTCTTGGCCGGCATTCTTGTCGCGCTCCCAAATCTCTTCACCCAGCAACAATTGGCAGCCCTGCCGAGCTGGCTTCCTCATAAACAGGTAACCCTCGGCCTCGATCTGCAGGGCGGATCGCACCTCGTGCTCGAGGTCGACGCCGACGCCGTCCGCAAAGACCGGCTGCGTGCGCTGCTCGACCAGGCGCGCGACGCGCTGCGCAAGGACCGCGTCCAGTCGCAGTCGGTGCGGCTGGTTGGCGATTCCATCGTCGCCGTCGTGCCCGACGAGACGCAGCGCGCCAAGGCGCTGGACATCCTCAAGGGCCTGTCCCAGCCGGTTGGCGGGCTTGCTTTCGGCGCGGGCCGCGCCGACATCGACGTCGTTGCCACGGACAACCAGATAAAGCTCACCCCGACCGAAGCCGGCCTGAACGCCCGGCTCGACTCGGCCATCCAGCAGAGCTTGGAGATCGTGCGCCAGCGCGTCGACCAGGTCGGCGTCGCCGAGCCGACGATCCAGCGCGTCGGCTCCGACCGCATGCTCGTCCAGCTTCCCGGCCTGCAGGACCCGACGCGGCTGCGTGAGTTGCTCGGCAGCACGGCGAAGATGACCTTCCACATGGTCGCCAATGTGCAGCAGGGCGACCGCCTGCCGCCGGGCGTGTCGATGCTTCCAGACGCCAAGTCCGGCCAGACCTATGCCATCGAGGACCGGGTGGCGCTCGACGGCGAAAGGCTGACCGACGCGCGCGCCGGCTTCGACCAGCGCACGCAGGAGCCCATCGTTTCCTTCCGCTTCGACAGCCTCGGCGCGCGGCAGTTCGCCGAGATCACCAGCGCCAATGTCGGGCGGCCCTTCGCCATCGTGCTCGACGGAAAAGTGCTGTCCGCGCCGGTCATCCGCGAGCCGATCACCGGCGGTTCGGGCCAGATCAGCGGCAGCTTCAAGGTCGAAGACACGGTCGTGTTGTCGGCGCTGCTGCGCGCCGGAGCGCTGCCCGCGCCGCTCACCGTCATCGAGGAACGCACCGTCGGTCCGGATCTCGGCGGCGACGTCATCAAGATGGGCATCTATACCGGCATCGCCGGCTTCGTCGCGGTCGTGCTGTTCATGGTGGCGCTCTACGGCGCCTGGGGCATGATCGCCAATTTCGCGCTGCTGCTGCACCTGATCCTGACCTTCAGCGCGCTGACGCTGATCGGCGGCACGCTGACCTTGCCCGGCATCGCCGGTATCATCCTCGGCATCGGCTTCGGCGTCGACGCCAACATTTTGATCAACGAGCGGATACGCGAGGAGACACGGCGAGGGCTGGGAGCCTTCGCCGCGCTCGACAATGGTTTCAAGCGTGCCTATTCGACCATCGTCGACGCCAACGTCACCTCGCTGATCGCCACCAGCCTGCTGTTCATGTTCGGCTCCGGCCCGGTTCGCGGTTTTGCGCTGACCATGATGATCGGCACGGTGCTGTCGATGTTCACGGCGGTGGCGGTCGTGCGCGTGCTGATGACCGAGGTCGTGCGCCGACGGAAGCTGAAGACCATCCGCGTCGAGCCACTGGTCCATTTCTTCCCGGAAAAGACCTCGTTCCGCTTCATGAATGGCCGCTTCCTCGGCATAGGGCTGTCGGCCTTGTTGTCGCTGGCCTCGATCGGCCTGTTCATAATGCCGGGCCTCAACTACGGCATCGACTTCAAGGGTGGCATCCAGGTCGAGATCACCAGTTCACAGCCAACCGACCTTGCCGTTCTGCGCAGCACGCTGAGCGATCTCAAGCTCGGCGAGATCGCGCTGCAGAATATCGGCGACAGCGAGCACGTGCTGATCCGCGTGCAGCGCCAGGAGGGGGGCGAGCAGGCGCAGACGACCGCCGTCACCGCAGTGAAGGCGGCTGTCCAGAAGCTCGATCCGGGCGTAAAATTCGAACGCACCGAGGTGGTTGGGCCGAAGGTCAGCGGCGAACTGGCGCAGTCGGGCGTTCTGGCCGTGGTCTTCGCGGCGGCGGCGATGCTGCTCTACATCTGGTGGCGGTTCGAGTGGAATTTCGCCATCGGCGCCATTGCCACGCTGATCCTCGACACCACCAAGACGATCGGCTTTTTCGCGCTGCTCGGCCTGGACTTCAACCTGACGGCGATTGCCGCGCTGCTGACCATTATCGGCTACTCGGTGAACGACAAGGTGGTGGTCTACGACCGCATGCGCGAGAATCTCAGGCTCTACAAGAAGATGCCGTTGCGCGAACTGATCGACATGAGCATCAACCAGGTGTTCGCGCGCTGCATCTACACCTCGGTGGCAATCCTGCTGTCGATGCTGCCCATGGCGATCTGGGGCGGCAGCGCGGTGGAGAATTTCGCCATCCCGATGGTGTTCGGCGTCGTAGTCGCGACCACCTCGTCGATCTTCATCGCCGCGCCGATCCTGCTGCTGCTGGGCGACTGGTGGAAGCGCCGACACGTGCAGGGCAACGAGCCGACCGGAGTGACGCCGGTCAAGGCCTGACCGGTCTTGAAGTTCGGAGCCGCTTCTTGCGGCTCCGGACGGGTCTGCAAGCAAATGAGGTCGCTTGCGTTTCCCGGCTGAACGGTACCGGCTCAGTCCTGCACTACCGATCGGGCGCGTGAGCGCGTATGATCGTGGCTCCCTAACCGGGAGGTGCGTCATTGGACTTCAAAACCTTCAAGGATTCGATCGCTGAACCGCAACCCCCGGCCGGCTTGACGGCGGCGCTCGAAGGGTTGTGGTGGGACGCCAAGGGCGACTGGGACAAGGCGCATGAGTGCGCGCAGGAGCGCGACGACGGCGCGGGAATGCACGTGCACGCCTACCTGCACCGCAAGGAAGGCGACCCCTCGAATGCAGGCTACTGGTATCGCCGGGCCGGTGCGCCCCCATCGACGCTCACGCTCGAAGCGGAATGGGAAGAATTGGCGCGCGCGCTGCTGGCGCAGGCTGGGCCGCGTGGTGCTTGAGAAGGCTGCTGTCCGTTCAACGGCTTTCGGATTCGCAGCCGCCGGCTATAGCGTAACTCGCGCATATATTCTGCTGGCGGACTTCCATTGACCATATCGGCGGAACGAACGCGACGGCTATTTGCGGGCGGACGAAGCAAGCGCTGCGATGGCTTGGCGCAGTGTCTCGCGTGAGAACGGCTTTTCGACGACCGGCCGGCCTGCGCGTTGAAGGAAACGCGCGGCGGAGTTGCCGAGCGTGTCGCCGGTGACGAAGACGAAACGGTCGGCTGCTTGTGGCACCGTCTCGACCACCCAATCATATAGAGCGGGGCCGTCCGTGTGCGGCATTCTCAGGTCGCAGAAAATCGCGTCGAAAGCGGTCGCGGTCAGGGCCTGCTTGGCGCCGGCGCCGTCCACGACGCTTGTGACCGAAAACCCTTCGGCCTCCAGGAACAGCGCGACCATCTCCGCCACATCCGGTTCGTCGTCCACGACAAGGGCGGTGCGGCCGACGCCGCCTTTCTCATGCTGCGTTTCGCCTCCATCGGGTTGGGCGACGATGCTTCCGGTTTCAACCGGCAGCCGCAGGCGGAAATGCGCCCCCTCTGAATTGTCGAGTAGCTCCAGCCTGCCATTGTGAGCCTGGACGACGCCCAGCGAAAACGCCAGTCCGATGCCCGTGCCGACGCCCTGGGGTTTTGTCGTGAAGAACGGATCGAATATGCGGCTGCGGATGTCCTGCGGCACTCCCGGCCCGTTGTCGGAGAGAAGGATCTCGATCTCTTTGCCGATCAGCGCCGTCTCGACCGTGATCCGCCGCGGCTCGGGAATTTCCTGCAGCGCCTGCTGGGCGTTGACGACAAGGTTGAAGAGCACCTGATGCATCTGGTCGGGATCGACCTGAAGCGGTGGGAGTCCATCGGCGAGTTTGGCGCTGACTTCAATGCCGGCCGTGCGAAGGCCATAGTTTGCGATGTCGAGGGCGGCGCGGATCAGGTCGTTGGCGTCGACGCTGCGGCGCTCGGGAGCACGTTCGCGCGCCATGGCAAGGAACGTGCGTACGATGCGGGCGCAGCGTTCCGCCGCGCGCTTTATTCTCGCCGCGCGATCGGCGTGCTCCGTGCCTGCCAGGAGTTCCTCCAGCACCAGCGCCTGCCCGACCATAACCGCCAGCGGGTTGTTGAGTTCGTGGGAGACACCGGCAAGCAGCGAGCCGAGGGCATTGAGCCGCTCGCTCTGGGCCAGCGCCTCGCGCGAGCGCGTCAGCGCGGCCTCGGCCGCCTTGGTCGCGGTAAGGTCGAGAATGCTGCCGACGATGACCTGCCGGCCGTCCATCTCGACATGACGCCAACTGAGCGCGGCCGGGAATACCGATCCGTCGAGGCGGCGGAAATCCGCCTCGACGCCGTCGACGCGAGCCAGTTCGCGCGACATCGCATTGATGCGGCGATAATCTTCGCGGGTGGCGAACCAGCGGTGCTCCAGGAACCGCTGCTCATCGTCGGCGCCGACCCCCATCATCTCGCGAAATGCCGGATTAGCGACGATCAACTGGTTGCGCTCATCGATGAAGACGACCGGAACCGGATGGTAGTGGGTCACGGCACGGAAGCGCCTTTCGCTATCCGCCAGCCGCTCGGCGGATCGCTTGAGTTCGGTGATGTCGATGTCGAAGCCGCCGATCCGCGCCTTTTGCTGATCTTCCCACACCGGGAAACGCACCACCAGGCTCCAGGCATAGTCGACGGCCTCGCTCAGAAATTCCTCGACGGCTATTGCCTGCCCGGTCTCGAGGACGCGCCGGTCGTTCTCGGCGATCATGGCTGCTTCTTCGTTGCCGAATATGTCGGCGGCCGAAAGTCCCAGCGCCTCTTCGGCCGGCCGGCCGAAAACTTTCGCCATTTCAGGGTTGGCCATCAGGTAGTGGCCGTCGATGTCCTTCAGATACATCCCGATCGGCGCGTGCCGCATGAACGCTTCCAGCCGCGCCTGGCTGGCAAGCAGGGCGGCGTCCGCGGCGCGGCGCTCGGAGAGATCGCGCAGACTCGCGGTGAAGAGTCGCCGGTTGCCGCTCCAGGACTCCGTTATCGCAAGCTCCACCGGAATCTCGCTGCCATCGGCGCGCATCGCCGTCTGCTCCACACGACGGCCTATCAGGCGCGGGACGCCGCCCGCCAGATAGGCGGCGTGGCCGAGCGTATGCGCGCCGCGCAAACGCGGCGGGATGATCAATTCGGAAATCTGGGTTCCGATGGCGATGGCTCGCGGGTAGCCGAATGTCGATTCGGCAGCCGGGTTGAACTCCACGACGCGGCCGGTCTCGTCGGTGACGATTATGCAGTCCAGCGAGGATTTGATCACCGACGCGAGAATCGCGTCGGCGGAAGGGACCGAGCCGTCAAACTGTCCCAAGTGATTCCTCCTCGAAAGCTCCCGCGTGCCGAGCTATGGCTTCAACGCAGTTCGTATCTCGCAGGGCCTGTCAGCCTGGCTGGACCCGCGAGCGATCCGGGAATTGCGGGGATTATGTCCGCCATGCCCGGCTATCCCAGTTACACATCCGGGCGGCAGAGAGGCAAGCGGCTGCGCGGGGGTCGCCCTGCGTTCCGCTAGGGAATTGGTAGCCCGAGGCTTGCCCATTCGGCAGACGGGATCACCGTTCCAACGCCAAAGGTGATGGACAGCACCCTCGTCGCACCGCTGTCGACCTCGCACCGGAAACTCAGCCTGTACCAAGTTGTTCGCGTGCGGAAGGCGGCGTCTGCGACGTTGACCACATTGCCCGACCTTAGCGGAATAAGCGGCACCAGTTCAGGAAAATACGAGGCGTCCAGCAGTTGCTGTTGCAATGCGCTGGCGCAGAGTCTGGCAATCCGCTTGTCGCGAGGCAAGCCCGACATCGAGGTCGTTGCCAGCGCATCGCCGGTAGCGCCTTGTGAATAGAGCTTGCGCACACCCGGCAGGCCCGAATAGCTCTGCGATCTGGCAACAGACACCTCCGCAGATTGCGAGGCCCTGGCGTTCCGGCTTTCCGACCTCGAAGCCTTTGCATAGCTGCGCTTCGGCGCGTTCGCTGGCCTGGGTTGCGGTATTCCGACCGAGACGGGGAGCGCGATCTCACCATCGCCACCGGCGGCCTCCAGTGGCGCGGGCATGGTGCCCGCCGGCTTGTCGGTGTCATGCGCTGAGGCTTCTTGTCTGTTTGCCTCCACGTCTTTCATATTTCGCGTGGTGTCGGCATCCTTCGCCGCGGTTGCCTGCGTGTCCGCGGCCTTAGCCGAGTCCGGCGGCTCGGCGGCTGGCGACGAGGCTGGTCTGCTGGCTTCGTCTTTCGTTGTGACAGATGGCTTTGCATCGTCTTTCGCGGGTGACGGCGAACTGTCTTGAGCGCTGCGCCCATCCGGAGATTTCCTGGGACCGGAATCCTTCTCGCCGAACTGGAAGACAGGCTTCAGGACTTCGATCGGCAGTCGCCTCGGCGGTTGCTTCGCCGGCGCGGGCGGCTCTTCAACCTTCGGTTTCGGCTTTTCCTCGATTGGGGTGGGCGGCGGCGGCGGAGGTTTCGGCTTTGATTGATCGGGCGGAGGGACGAGCTCGACATTCACCACTTGCTCCTCCTGCGGCCGGAAGGCAGGTGTGGACAGGCCGTAGAACAAGAGCGCGACGATGAGCCCATGCACGATCAGCGATGCGGGAAGTGCCCACAGAAAGTTTCGACGCTGGTCCTGTGTTTCGTCCCTCATTCCCACCGATTTGGAACGAAATAGCGGCAGCATCAAGCGTGGGCGACGATAGATGTTCGGTGGATAACTGGAGGGCGGCGATCCGATCGGGCGATGCACTCCCCCAAAGCAGCGATCGGGCAATGCATTGATGCTGGATGCAGATGTCTGGACGCCGCAGCCAAATCTGTTTCAAGCTGCATACGCAGCTCAGCTTAAGCCCTTGATTCGAATGGTGGGCGTGACAGGGATTGAACCTGTGACCCCTACGATGTCAACGTAGTGCTCTCCCGCTGAGCTACACGCCCATCCGAATGCGCCGCATACACCATTTTTGGTCCGGCGCGTCAATAGCGGCCCGTTGGCCTATTTTTCCGGAAACCGTCCTTGTGGCCGTTTGTCGCGCGATCGTTGTTCGGCCGGGGAAACATGCCGTTGCGGCAGGTGCTATGCCGCCTGCAGCATCTTTTCGACCTCGTTGACGAGGTCGCGCAGGTGGAATGGCTTCGACAGGATTTTCGCGTCCCTGGGTGCCTTGGAATCGGGGTTGAGCGCCACGGCGGCGAAGCCGGTGATGAACATCACCTTCAGGTCCGGGTCGATTTCGGTGGCGCGGCGGGCAAGCTCGATGCCGTCCATCTCGGGCATGACGATGTCGGTCAGGAGCAGCGAGAAAGGCTCTTCGCGCAGCCTCTCATAGGCGCTGGCGCCATTGTCGAAATCGCTGACGTCGTATCCCGCCCGCTCCAGCGCCTTGACCAGAAACCGGCGCATGTCGTTGTCGTCTTCCGCGAGAAGAATGCGTGCCATTTGTCCCGTCCCAATCGGATCGCCGCGCAGCCAAGGCCGCCCGTTAACCATTTCTGTATATGAAGTGCAGGGGGTAAATATCAAGTGAATGCTACCGTTTCGGCGTACGCGCCAAAGCTGGACATGGGCGGCGCCAAATGGCAGTTTCGCAGGCATGGTACATGCAGTTCAGGGTTTGGGGCAGTGGACGTGACGGCGGCCGACGATTTCTCCAGCGTCGCCCCTTTCGAGATTCGCTCGACCGCAGAGCAGCGCGTACCCTTCGTGTTCAGTTCGCCGCATAGTGGCCGCCACTATCCCGAACGTTTTTTGGCGATGACGCGGCTGGACGCGCTGGCCATCCGCCGGTCCGAGGACAGTTATGTGGACGAGCTTTTCTCCGGCGCGGTGGCGCTCGGCGCGCCGATGCTCGCCGCAAATTTTCCCCGCGCCTATATCGACGTCAATCGCGAGCCGTGGGAACTCGACCCGCGCATGTTCCACGATCCCGTGCCGTCCTTTGCCAATATCCGCTCGGCTCGGGTCGCGGGCGGGCTGGGCACGATCCCGAAACTGGTCGGGGAGGGGCTCGACATTTACCCGTCGCGGCTGCCGCTGACCGAGGCCATCGAGCGCATAGACGGCATCTACAAGCCTTATCACGAGACACTGAAACGCATGCTGATGCGCACCCATGCGCAGTTCGGATATGCCGTGCTCATCGACTGCCACTCCATGCCGGCCTCCATCCGTGTCGGCGACAATGGCATGCGCCCGGACTTCATCGTCGGCGACCGTTTTGGCGCGTCTGCTTCCGCCGGCGTCGTGGAAAACGTGATCTCGCTGCTGTCGGCAAAGGGTTATACCGTCGCCCACAACAAGCCGTATGCTGGTGGTTTCATTACCGAGCATTATGGACGCCCTGTGCGGGGGCTGCATGCCGTGCAGATCGAGATCAATCGCGGGCTTTATATGAACGAACGCACGTTCCAGAAGTCAGCCGGCTTCGAGGCCCTGGCCCACGATCTCACGGGTTTTTCCGCCGACCTGATGTCGCTGCCGGACCATGTCTTCGTCGGACTGCCGCTGGCAGCCGAATAAACATCAGGCCAAGGCGGAAGGCGACCTGTTCGCGGGTCAAAAAAAACCGCGTTGTTCGCACAACGCGGTTCGAGTCTAGGGAGGAAACGCCCAAGGAGGGCATGAACAGGAAACCTGTTCGAGATTGAGGATATTGTGCATCGCACAAATGTCAAGCGACCATGACAGATTCTTAAATGAGAATGATGTTTTTATCGGCACGCGCCCTTCTTTGTGACATTCCTGCAACAAATCACTGAGCGATTCGCAAGAAAGGACCTTCCTCCCGTGACCGTTTCCGCAGAATTCCTGCGCAAGATCGCGCGTGCCGCAGCGGCAGAGACGTTGCCGCGATTCCGCAGCCAGGGCGCCGTCTCCAACAAGCAGGCCGGCGGTTTCGATCCGGTGACGGAGGCCGACCAGGAGGCGGAACGTGTCATCCGCGGCCTCATCCGGGCCGAATATCCTGGCCATGGCATACTCGGCGAGGAGCATGGGGCGGAAAACGTTTCCAGCCCTCATCGCTGGATCATCGATCCGATCGATGGCACCCGCGCCTTCATCTCCGGCATCCCGGTCTGGGGCACGCTTGTCGGCCTGACGGTAGACGGAAAGGCGACGGCAGGCATGATGTCCCAGCCCTTTACTGGCGAGCTTTTCTACACGACGGGCGAAGGTGCCTTCTACGAGGGGCCGGGGGGCGACCGCCGGCTAACGGCGCGCAAGACAACGGATCTTTCGGACGCGATCCACTTCACCACCACGCCGGCCCTGTTCAAAGGCCCCGCCATGCGCGCCAAATACGAACGGCTGGAAGGCGCCGTGCGTTTGTCGCGCTACGGCACCGACTGCTACGCCTTCGCCATGGTGGCGGCAGGGCAGGTGGATATTGTCACCGATCCCGGCCTGAAATCTTATGATATCGCGGCGTTGATCCCGATCATCGAACAAGCCGGCGGCGTGGTGACGACCTTCGACGGGGGCAGGGCCGAGGGCGGCGGCGACATCATCGCCGCGGCCACGCCCGAACTGCATGCCGCAGCCTGCGCGTTGCTTGCGGGGTAGGCGCGAACCTCGAAACTTAGGCATTCGACTTTTCGGCCGCCTCGACATCGGAACCGGGCACGAAGGCGTTGAAGGCCGCCAGCAGTTGTTCGCGGTAAAGGTCGGCTTCCTGCAGGATCTCGTGGCGCGCGCCGTCGATGGTAATCAGTGAGGCCGTCTTCAGGCGGCGCGCGTACTCCTCCACTGCCTGTGTCGAAACCACTTCGTCCGCCCCGGCGGCGATGAACAGCGTGGGAATTTTGAAGCCGGCGATGAAGGCGAGGTCCTGGACCTTTTCCGACGCGATGCAGGCGGCGCGAACCCAGGAAACGGTAGGCCCGCCCAGCGCCAGCCCGGGATGGGTCTGGTAGAGCAAGGTGTTGCGCTGGAAGCGCGCCTGGTCGGTGGTCAGCTTGTTCGTCGCGAACGCGGGCAATCCGGGTTTTCGCTTGCCGCCATAAGCATAGATGCGCCGAATGCCAATCCAGTAGAACAGGTTCATCAGCCGCTTGATGTTTTTTGTCGACAGCGGCAGGCCGCTGGCGCCGAGAAACGGCGCGACCAGCACCATGCGCCGCACTTGGCCGGCAAAAGACGGCGCGGCGAGCAGGGCGATCAGCGAGCCGGTCGAATGGCCCAGAACAAAATAGGGGCCGGGGCAGTCGCGTTGCACGATCTCGGCAAAGAACTGCCTGAGGTCCGTGACATAGTCGTCGAAGCTGACGACGTGCCCGGGCATCGGGTTGCGGATAAGCCGATCGGATGCTCCCTGGCCGCGCCAGTCCATGATGGCGCTGCCCAGCCCCTTGCCGGCCAGATCGCGAATGGTCTCGAAATATTTTTCGATGCATTCGTTGCGGCCGGTGAGGATAATAACAGTCCCCCGCGAGGGCCCGTCATCCGGCGCGAAGCAGGCGTAGCGCAGACGAAAACCGTCCGGTGCCTTCAGGTAATCTCCCGTCGCATTGTTCGGAACGGGATTGCCGGGAATCTCGAAGAAGAAATCGTTCATCGGAGGAAAGCGGGCCGCGGCGAATTGCTCGTATTTGGAAACTAGGACGCTAGCGGCGATTTGCAAAGAAATTGCCTGTGACGTGACCGTAGTTCCGTGAGACCGACCGCGCCGGCCAAAATGGAGCAGGCCGGAAGCCGCTTCGCGAACTTCCGGCCTCTGTCGAGCCGGGAGGAAGGGACGTTACACCCGGTTCGGCTCCTTGGCGTTGCGCCGAGACGCATCGCTTTGCCTAGATGCGAGACAAACCTAGCCGATCCTTGCTGAACGCAGGCCGAAGGCAGGGTTCATCCGCCGTTCATCGGTAGAATGATGCCGGCTCTCGAAAATTCCTTGAAATGCCGAATTCGCCCACCCAGATATTTCCTGCGGTCGCCAATCAAGGGGCCGCTGGTCCATGCGAAAGGCCGAAGACGGGTTTCGCGACGGATCACACGCCAAGTGTTGCTCAACTGGAGAACAAACCATGCGTCACGTCGATTTTTCCCCTCTCTATCGTTCCACCGTCGGCTTCGACCGGCTCTTCACCATGCTGGATTCGCTTGGCCAGCCCGAGAACGGCACCACCTATCCGCCCTACAATATCGAGCGGACCGGTGAGGATTCCTATCGCATCTCCATGGCGGTCGCCGGCTTCTCCGACAGCGAGATCGACATCCAGTCGCATCGCAACGTGCTCAGCGTGAAGGGCGAGCGCAAGGAAGAGACCAATGGCGAAGGCAGCGAAGTGATCTATCGCGGCATTGCCGCCCGCTCGTTCGAGCGACGCTTCCAGCTTGCCGACCACGTCGAGGTCACTGGTGCCACCCTCAAGAACGGCCTTCTGCACATCGAACTGAAGCGCAACGTTCCCGAGGAGTTGAAGCCGCGCAAGATTGCGATCGCGAACAACTCGGCGAAGGCCAAGCAGATCGAGGCGAACGCCGTCAACTAACCCGGCAGCGCATCCTCCCGCGAGCGGCGCCTTGTGGCGCCGCTTTGCGTTTGGGAGCTTACTGTTCCGATTTCAGCATGTCGGCGTGGCGGTGAACCAGCTTCCATTCGCCGTCCTCGCGGCGGAACAGTTCGGTGACGCGCAGGTCCACCGGCACCGAACGGCCGTTGAGTTCGACGATCGCCCGTTGCAGGCCGCTCCAGTAAGCGATGTCGCCGCCCTCGGCTGCCTGGTAGACCTCGAACTGGCTCTCGCCGTCCTTGCCGAACTGCGTCGCGCCCGCCTCATAGGCCTGCCGCACCGGCTCCGGTCCGCGCACGGCCTTGCCGTCCGGGCCGAAGAAACCCGCCGGCTTGCGCACCGTGCTGAGCGCCAGCACGGCGTCGCCTTCGCCGCGGCAATAAGCGCTGGCGGCACTTTCACGCTGCTTCATGAATTCGCTGAATCTTGTCATGCTGGCACTCCTCTGCTTTCCATGGAAGGCAGTTAGGGCCTGCTTGTTCCCATCCTCAACGGCGGAGGCCGGCGACTGGTGACAGTTCTGGCAGGAGCACGCCCGGCAAACGCCCAGCGGGTCAGCGCCGGTGCGACAAGGAACCCGACAAGAACAGCCCGGCAGCCGCCGAGACGAAGGCCAGCAGGGCAAGGCCAAGACCGGCATCCCGGAAGGTCGTGGCGTAACCCAACGCCTCGATCCAGGGCTGGCTGGCGAAGGGCGAGGAAAAATGCCCGAGGAACATGCTCGCGGCCACCGTGCCGGCCACGCGTCCGCGCGTCGACGGGGTGGCGACGGATATCGCCGCCGACATGAGGTTCGGCATGGCTATCCCGAGGCCAGCGCCGCAGATCGCCATGGCGGCCAGGATCGAAATCATTGTCCCGGAGACCGATACCAGCAGGAAACCCAGCGCCATCAGCGTCAGGCCAATGGCGAAGATGGCCGAGATGCCGAACGATACGCGCAGCCGTCCATAGAAGAGCGCGGTGCCTGCCATCACCAGATTGTGCAGCCCGAGCGCGAGGCCGGCGCTGCTCGGCGCCACCGTTCCGATCGCGCGCAAGTAAAAGGGCAACTGCGACGGCACAACGTAGAAGGAGAGGTTGATGAGGAAGGAGAGCAGGCAAAGCGCCGCGACCGGCAGCCAGTGCGCCTGCGCGTCCGTCCGCCCGGTCGCCGCCGGTGCGGATGCTGCGAACCGTCTCGGCTCGTTCAGAAACAGGATGACCGCCGGAACCATGGCAAAAGCCAGCGCATAGACTGCGAAGGGCGCACGCCAATGGAAATCAGCTAGCATGCCGCCGCCGAGCACGAAGACGACGCCGCCGAGCCCGGTGAAGGCCTGCTGCAGGCCGAGATAACGCTCTCGCTCCTGGCCGGCGAAATAGTCGCCGACCAGCGCCGTGACGAGTGTCATGATGCCGCCGATGGCGATGCCGAGCGCGGCGCGTCCCACAAGCAGAACCGGCAGGCTGTCGGCAAACAGGCCGGAAACGCCGGAAATGCCGTAGAGCAGGATGGACGCGACCAGCAGGGACAGGCGTCCATAGCGGTCGGCAAGGCTGCCGATGAGCGGCGCGCAGAAGGCGACGAACAGCGCCGGCAGTGTGAGCACCATGCGGCTGAGCAACTGGACATTGTCGACATTGGCGAAGGCGGCTTCGATCGCCGGCAGCGAGGGCGAGATGGTCGTACCGGCCATAATCGTCAGAGTGGCAGCAAAGAGAAGCGTCGCCTTGCGCCCGAAGCCGGGCCGGCCTTTTGCATGCAAGCCCTGCGCGGCCGATTCTGCTGAAGTCACGCTGCTTCTCCGTTGCCTCTGGTCGATCGATGAGAGACAGGCGCGCTTGCGCGGGCCGATTCCATGTTCGACGCTAATTCCTCAAGGTAAGTTGAGGTCAATAGCCTCCGCCAGAGTTTGCAAGTGCTTCATGATCGGGCGGAGTTCCTAGCCGATCAACGTCGCGAACCTGTCCACCTCCTCCGGCATCGTGGCGAAGCTGGTGACCAGCCGGCACAGCGTCTCGTCCGCGCCGATCGGATCGGCAAAACCGTGCGGGGGGCGCCAGTCGTAGAAGGACGCGCCGGCGGCGAGCACCTTGGCCATCGCATCTTTCCTGATAATCGGAAACACTTCGTTGGCCTGCGGTTCCCACGCGAGCCTTGCGTTTTCGGAACTCCGGAAAACGTCCGCCAACCGGGCAGCCATCGCATTGGCATGTGCGGCCGTTTCCAGCCACAGCCCATCGGCGAAATAGGCTTCGAACTGCGCGGCGATGAAGCGGGATTTGGAAAAGAGTTGCGCGGCGCGTTTGCGGATGAACGCAAATTCCTCGGCCTTCGACGTGTCAAATAGGACAACCGCCTCGGCGCACCAGCAGCCGTTCTTGGTTCCGCCAAAAGAGAGAAGGTCGACCCCACGTTTCCAGGTCATCTCGGCCGGCGTGGCTCTCAGCGCAACCAGTGCGTTGGCGAAGCGCGCGCCGTCCATATGCAGCGGCAGGCCGTATTTTTTCGTGACGGCGGAGATATTAGCGATGTCGTCCAGCGAATAGACGGTCCCTGTCTCCGTCGCCTGGGTGATGGTGGCGGCGATCGGCCGGCCGGAATGCACCACCGCCGGCACAAAGCGGCCGATGGCGCGATCGAGATTGTCGGCGGTCATGCGGCCTGTCGGGCCATCGACAGCGAAGAGCCGCGACCCGCCGGAGAAATACTCAGGCGCACCACATTCATCGTCCATCACATGTGCTTCGCGATGGCAGAACGAAATGCCGCCGGGGCGATTGAACAGTGTGAGCGACAGCGAATTCGCCGCCGTGCCGGTACCGACGAAAAAAACCTCGACCTCGCGCTCGAAAATCTCGTTGAATTTTTCGGCGACCTTTCTGTCCAGAGCGCCGTTGCCGTAGGCGGCATCATAGCCGGAGGCATGGTGCGCAAGGCGTTCGGCCACCTTGGGATGGGCGCCGGCCCAATTGTCGGAGGAGAAGTACATAAGGGGTCCGTGAGTTCGTCTGGCGGGAGCGGCGACAAGACCGGATTTGACGGCTGGCATCAAGGGCCAGCAAGGTTTATCGCGCTGCCAGGACAGGCGGTCGTTGGGACCGGAAGTTGCGCGATCGGCCTTATTCGCGACAGATTATTTCGCCCCTGTCCCCGATTGTTTTCGATTCGGTCTTGTGCCGGGCATGAATATCTGTCATAACAAATTTAGGACAGCAGTGCTGTCTTATTTGTCCGCGCAGTGGCCGCCGGTCCGGATGTTGAAAGACGCCGTTCTGGCCCGTTCTGTGAGATGCGTCCGCTTGCCGGATTGACATGAGGTCCGGCGCGCGGATGCTATCCGGCAGCAGGCCGGCAGCGGTGAATTTCGATACGAACGCCCGCACCTGCCTTCGCGGCGCCCTCCGGCGGCGCGGCAGGCAGGGAGCCGGAACGAACGGAGGCTGACCATGACGGACATGACATCTTCGATGCGCGCACTTGTTGCCGACGCCACGACGAATGCCGCCGCCGTCAAACGCGCCACCGAAAACGGCCTCTACGATCCGCGCAACGAGCACGACGCCTGCGGCGTCGGCTTCATCGCGCAGATGAAGGGCGTCAAGTCGCACCAGATCGTCAAGGACGGGCTGTTCATGCTGAACAACCTGACGCATCGCGGCGCCGTGGGCGCCGATCCGCTGATGGGCGACGGCGCCGGCGTGCTCGTGCAGATTCCGGACAAGTTCTTCCGCGAGGAGATGGCCAAGCAGGGCATCGACCTGCCGCCCGCCGGGCAATATGGCGTCGGCCACTGGTTCATGCCCCAGGATGCGGCGCTGCGTGCTCATATCAACGAGATCATCGCGGAATCGGCGCAGTCCGAAGGCCTGCCGCTGCTCGGTTTTCGCGACGTGCCGGTCGACAATTCATCCCTGTCCAAGGTGCCGGACATCGCGGCGGCGGAACCCTTCCATCGCCAGGTTTTCATCGGCCGCACGCCCGACATCGACAGCGACGAGGAATACGAGGCGCGGCTCTACCTTCTGCGCAAGGTGATTTCCGGCCGCATCTATGCCGAGAACAACAACAAGGACATCGGCGCCTATTGCGTGTCGCTGTCGGCGCGCACCCTCGTCTACAAGGGCATGTTCCTGGCCTACCAGGTCGGCGCTTATTACAAGGACCTGTCCGACCCGCGTTTCGAGACGGCGCTGATCCTCGTTCACCAGCGTTTCTCGACCAACACCTTCCCGTCGTGGAAGCTGGCGCATCCCTATCGCATGGTCGCCCACAACGGCGAGATCAACACCGTGCGCGGCAACAACAACTGGATGGCGGCCCGCCAGGCTTCCGTCGACAGCGAGTTGTTCGGCAACGACATCTCGAAGCTTTGGCCGATCTCCTATGAGGGGCAGTCGGACACGGCCTGCTTCGACAACGCGCTCGAGTTCCTGTTCCAGGGCGGCTACACGCTGGCGCACGCCATGATGATGCTGATCCCGGAAGCCTGGGCCGGCAACAAGTCGATGTCACCCGACCGCAAGGCTTTCTACGAATATCACGCCGCGCTGATGGAGCCATGGGACGGGCCGGCAGCCGTTGCCTTCACCGACGGCCGCCAGATCGGCGCGACGCTCGACCGCAACGGGCTCAGGCCCGCCCGCTACATGGTCACCGACGACGACCGGGTGATCCTGGCATCGGAGGCCGGCGTGCTGCCGGTCGAGGAGAAGCACATCGTCCAGAAATGGCGCCTGCAGCCCGGCAAGATGCTGCTGATCGACCTCGCCAAGGGCCGTATCATTTCCGACGACGAGATCAAGTCGGAGATCGCCGGCCGGCATCCCTATAAGGATTGGCTGGGGCGCACCCAGCTGATCCTCGAGGAACTCAAGCCGGTCGAGCCGCGCGCGCTGCGCAAGGATGTGACGCTGCTCGATCGCCAGCAGGCGTTCGGCTACACGCAGGAGGACACCAAGCTGCTCATGTCGCCGATGGCGACGACCGGTCAGGAGGCCGTGGGGTCGATGGGGACCGACACGCCGATCTCGGCGATGTCGGACAAGTCGAAGATGCTCTACACCTATTTCAAGCAGAATTTTGCGCAGGTCACCAACCCACCGATCGACCCGATCCGCGAGGAACTGGTGATGAGCCTGGTGTCGTTCATCGGACCGCGGCCGAACATTCTTGATCTTGTCGGCACCTCGCGGCGCAAACGGCTGGAGGTGCGCCAGCCGATCCTGACCAATGGCGACCTGGAGAAGATACGCTCCATCGGCCACACCGAGGACAGTTTCGACACCAAGACGATCGACATCACCTATGCCGCCACCGAAGGCGCGGCGGGCATGCGCGGCGCGATCGAACGGCTGTGCGAGCGCGCCGAGGCGGCCGTCGCCGGGCGCTACAACATCATCGTGCTTTCCGACCGGCAAGTTGGGCCGGACCGCATCGCCATTCCGGCGCTGCTGGCGACGGCGGCCGTGCACCATCACCTGGTGCGCAAGGGGCTGCGCACCTCCGTCGGTCTTGTCGTCGAATCCGGCGAGCCGCGCGAGGTTCATCATTTCTGCTGCCTCGCCGGCTATGGCGCTGAGGCGATCAACCCCTATCTCGCCTTCGACACGCTGCTCGACATGCACAAGCGCGGCGAGATGCCGAAGGAGGTCGACCCCTACGAGATCGTCTCGCGCTACATCAAGTCGATCGGCAAGGGCATCCTCAAGGTCATGTCCAAGATGGGCATCTCGACCTACCAGTCCTATTGCGGGGCGCAGATATTCGATGCCGTCGGGCTGAAGAGCGACTTCGTCGAGCAGTATTTCACCGGCACCGCCTCGCTGATCGAGGGCGTCGGGCTGGACGAGGTCGCGACGGAGACGACGAGCCGCCATACCGACGCCTTTGGCGACGATCCGGTGCTGCGCAATGCGCTGGAAGTCGGGGGCGAATATCTGTTCCGCATGCGCGGCGAGGCGCATGTCTGGTCGCCGGACGCCGTGGCATCGCTGCAGCACGCCGTGCGGCAGAATTCCGCTCAGACATTCAAGGAGTTTTCCGAGCAGATCGACAGCCAGGCGGCGCGGGCGAAATCGATCCGAGGCCTGTTCAAGATCAGGCTCGCGGATGAGACCGGCCGCAAGAAGGTGCCGCTCGACGAGGTGATGCCGGCGGCCGAGATCGTGCGGCGGTTCTCTACCGGCGCCATGTCCTTCGGCTCGATCAGCCGCGAAGCGCATTCGACCCTGGCGCGTGCGATGAACAGGATCGGCGGCAAGTCGAACACCGGAGAGGGCGGCGAGGAGCCGGATCGCTACCTGCCGTTGCCGGGTGGCGGGGCGAACCCCGAACGTTCGGCGATCAAGCAGGTGGCGTCGGGCCGCTTCGGCGTCACGGCGGAGTACCTCGTCAACTCCGACATGATGCAGATCAAGGTGGCGCAGGGCGCCAAGCCCGGCGAGGGCGGGCAATTGCCCGGCCACAAGGTCGACGCGACGATCGCCAAGACCCGGCATTCGACGCCGGGCGTCGGCCTGATCTCACCGCCGCCGCACCACGACATCTATTCGATCGAGGATCTGGCGCAGCTGATCTTCGACCTGAAGAACGTCAACCCGGCGGCGGACGTGTCGGTCAAGCTGGTCTCGGAAGTCGGCGTCGGCACGGTCGCGGCCGGTGTGGCCAAGGCGCGCGCCGACCACATCACCATTGCCGGCTATGATGGCGGCACCGGCGCCTCGCCGCTGACCTCGCTGAAGCACGCCGGCTCGCCCTGGGAGATGGGGCTGGCCGAGACGCACCAGACGCTGGTGCTGAACGGGCTGCGCTCGCGTGTGGCGCTGCAGGTCGATGGCGGCCTGCGTACGGGGCGCGACGTGGTCATCGGCGCGCTGCTGGGGGCCGACGAGTTCGGTTTCTCGACGGCGCCGCTGATCGCGGCCGGCTGCATCATGATGCGAAAGTGCCATCTCAACACCTGCCCGGTCGGCGTCGCCACCCAGGACCCGGTGCTGCGCAAGCGCTTCAAGGGCACGCCGGAGCATGTCATCAACTACTTCTTCTTCGTGGCGGAAGAGGTGCGCGAACTGCTTGCCGAAATGGGTTTTTCCCATCTCGACCAGATCGTCGGTGCCTCCGACCTTCTGGAGAAGCGGGACGTCATCGATCACTGGAAGTCGAAGGGCCTAGATTTCAGCCGCATGTTCTTCAAGCCGGACGCGCCGGCGGAAGCCACGCACTGGACCGAGCGGCAAAAACATCCGATCGATGATGTGCTCGACCGCAAGATGATCGAGCTTGCCCGGCCGGCGCTTGAAAGCAAGCTGCCGGTCAAGATCGAGCTGCCGATCCGCAACGTCGACCGTTCCGCGGGCGCGATGCTGGCGGGCGAGGTGGCAAAACGCTTCAAGCACAAGGGGCTGAAGGACGACACGATCTCGGTGAGACTGATCGGCACAGCGGGCCAGTCGTTCGGCGCGTTCCTGACGCGCGGCATATCGATCGAACTGGTCGGCGACGGCAACGATTACGTCGCCAAGGGCCTTTCGGGCGGGCGCATCGTCATCAGGCCTCCGGACGACTCGAAGATCGTTGCCGAGGATTCCATCATCGTCGGCAACACCGTGCTTTACGGCGCGATCGAGGGCGAGTGCTATTTCCGCGGCGTCGCCGGCGAGCGGTTTGCCGTGCGCAACTCGGGAGCAGCGGCGGTGGTCGAGGGTGTCGGCGACCATGGCTGCGAATACATGACCGGCGGCGTGATCGTCGTCATCGGCAAGACGGGCCGCAACTTCGCGGCCGGCATGTCGGGCGGCGTCGCTTATGTGCTGGACGAGGAGGGCGATTTCGCCGAGCGCTGCAACATGGCGATGGTCGAACTGGAGCCGGTCCCCGAAGAAGACGACATGCTGGAGAAGCTGCACCATCACGGCGGCGACCTCGCCCACAAGGGCCGCGTCGACGTGTCGGGCGACATGACCAAGCATGACGAGGAGCGGCTGGTGCAACTCATCTCCAACCATGCGCACTACACTGGCTCGACCCGCGCCAAGGCGATCCTGGAGGACTGGGCGACCTACCGGCCGAAATTCCGGAAGGTGATGCCGGTCGAGTATCGCCGCGCGTTGCAGGAGATGGAACGGCTCAGGATGAGCATTGCGGCGGAGTAGCCTTCTTCTTGAATGAAAACCTGTTATGGCATATGTCCAGGCATATGCCATATGGAGGCCGCGATGCTGAACAAGCCCAAGACTGAGCAACGCGCCCGCGTCTTCCGGAATGGACGAAGCCGCGCGATCCGCATACCGAAGGAGTTCGAATTTGAAGGTGACGAGGTCACGATCCGTAAGGAAGCAGATGGAAGTCTGACGGTTGTTCCGGACAGGCGCGAGCGTTCTCCGAAGGAGATCATCGAGTGGTTGCGCCAGCAGCCGAAGCTGACGGAGGACGACTTTCCGGACATTGGTGATGGCGACATGCTGCCTTTGGACGACATCAAGCTATGAGCGGCTACATGCTCGACAGCAATGTTCTTGTCGATGTTGCGCGGGAGCCTGATGGCGTTGTCGGGAAGCGGTTCCAGGCGATGACCAAAGGGCATATGGGCATCAGCGTGATCGTGTCGGGCGAGATCAGGTACGGAATGAAGAAGCGGCCAGATGCGCGCTCGAATCCGAGCATGGCCTATCTCCTGAGCAGCCTGCGCATCGATCAACTGGAGCCGGAAGTCGATGACGTTTACGGAGATATTCGCGTTCAGGTCGAGCGGATCGGCAAGGGGCTGTCGCCAAACGATCTTTGGATAGCGGCTCATGCGATGGTCCGCGATGCGGTGCTTGTAACCAGCGACGCGGCCATACAGGAGGCTAACATCGCGGGATTGAAATTAGAGAACTGGCGAGACGATATCGCCGGTCAGGAACGGAACTAGAATGGGCAAGGTAACGGGTTTTCTCGAGATCGACCGGCAGGTGCACAAGTATCAGCCGGCTTCCGACCGCATCCGGCATTTCAAGGAATTCACCTTGCCGATGTCGGACAAGGAGGTCGAGAAACAGGCCGCGCGCTGCATGGATTGCGGCGTGCCGTTCTGCCATGGCCCGACGGGCTGCCCGATCCACAACCAGATCCCGGATTGGAACGACCTCGTCTATGCCGGCGACTGGGAGAATGCGATCCGCAACCTCCACACCACCAACAACTTTCCGGAGTTCACCGGCCGCATCTGCCCCGCGCCCTGCGAGGAGGCGTGCACGCTGAACCTCGAGGACATTCCGGTCGCCATCAAGACGATCGAGCAGGCGCTGGCCGACAAGGCCTATGAACTTGGCATGGTCCGGCCGCAGCCGCCCGAGAAGAAGACCGGCAAGCGCGTCGCCATCATCGGATCCGGTCCTGCCGGCATGGCGGCCGCTCAGCAACTGGCGCGTGTCGGCCATGACGTGCATGTCTACGAACGCGAGTCCAAGCCGGGCGGCCTGATGCGTTTCGGCATTCCCGACTTCAAGATGGAGAAGCATTTCATCGACCGCCGTGTCGAGCAGATGCAGGGCGAGGGCGTCACCTTCCATTGCGGCGTCAATGTCGGTGTCGACAAGACGGTCGACGAATTGCTCGAAGGCCACGACGCCGTGCTCTATTGCGGCGGCTCGGAAACGCCGCGTCCCGCCGGCATTCCCGGCGCCGATCTTGAAGGCGTGCATGACGCCATGCCCTACCTCGTCCAGCAGAACAAGCGGGTCGGGCACGAGGACATCCATTCGGTCGCGTGGCCGTCGCAGCCGATCGTTGCCGGCGGAAAACATGTGGTCGTCGTCGGCGGCGGTGACACGGCGTCCGACTGTGTTGGCACGGCCTTCCGCCAAGGGGCGGTGCGGGTGACGCAGCTCGACATCCGGCCGCAGCCGCCGGAGAAGGAAAACAAACTCGCCGTCTGGCCCTACTGGGCGACCAAGATGCGCACCTCATCATCCCAAGCGGAAGGCGCCGAGCGCGAGTTTCAGGTGGCTACGCTGGAGTTCATCGGCGAGGAGGGCGCGCTGACTGGCGTCAAGTGCTGCGAAGTGGACGAGAAGCGGCTGCCGATCGCCGGCACCGAGTTCGTCATCCGCGCCGATCTCGCCTTCATCGCCATCGGCTTTGCCGGTCCGTTCGCGGACGGCGTGCTCAAGGACCTGGGCGGACGTATCGAGGTGATCAAGGACACGCGGCGCTCTACCAACATCGCGGCCAACGACAAGGATTATCGCACCAGCGTCGACAGGCTCTATGCGGCCGGCGATGTGCGCCGCGGCCAGTCGCTTGTCGTCTGGGCGATCCGGGAAGGCCGGCAGGCGGCGCGCTCCATCGACGAGGCGCTGATGGGTTCGTCGGTGCTGCCGCGCTGATGAAGCGGGGATGACGTCAGTTCGCCAGACCAGTCGCAGGTTTGCCGGCTGGAACGGCGGCGGCGGTTCCCTGCGGGACCGCGGAGGTGGTCGATCTCGCCGTATCGCTTTTGGGAGGCCAGGAAAAATCGTCGGCACGGCCGCTCACCACTGCCGGCGCCGCGTTTTCGGCGCCAGGCTTCACGCCGGCGGACGGGGCTGCCGAGGCTGAGGCAAGGCTGGCTCCGAGAAGGTTTGCGCCGCCGTCCAGGGCAGGATCGTCGAGCGCCATCGGTATCGTCCGGTCCAGCGGGACAGTTCCGCCAGGTTCCGCCGACACCGATGGAATTCCGCCCGGACCGGAGGGCGCCGCGCCGATGCCGAGCAGCCGCTTCAGCGTCTTTTCGGTGTAGTAGGCAAGCTTGCGTTTGCCCGCGTCGGTAAGGTTGATGCCGTCGCCGGCGCGCAGCCTGACCGGCTGGCCGCTGATGTCCGGGCCGGTGGTGACGAAGGCTCCGTTCTCGTCGACAAACCCGTCCCAGACATCGATGAACTCCGCGCCAACGTCGGCCGCCACCTTGCGATAGATCTCGTTCAGCGCCAGCATGTCCGAAGCCGCTTTCGACGGTTTGAACGGCGTTGCGCCAACCCAGACCAGAGGAACATTCGTCGCCGACGCCGCGCTAGCGAAACTTGCAACGCGAGCGGAATACTCCCGTGTCCAGGCCTCCGAGCGCAGCGCCGCGCTTGTGTCGCCGATACGCATCGGCTGCCGGTCATTGGCGCCGATAAGCACCAATATCGCGGCGGGCTTTTCGGCTTCGATGATGCCGGTGACTTGGCCTGGCCAGTCGAAATGGTCCTCGCGCACGAAACCCGACGAGCCGCTGGATCGGTCGGCGATGCGAACATTCGGATCGTCGGCGAAGGCGACGTTCAGCCCTTCCGCCAGCCCGCCCGCGATGAAGTCACCGAGGACCAGGACGGTCTTTGCGTCGGGAGCCTTGGGGGAGACCACCGCTTCGGGCTGCTGCACCGCGCGTGGAGGGGCAGGCTTGCGTGCGGCCGGCGCTTTCGCGCGCGGCGGCTTGGCCGTGACGCCCGGCGGCGTCTCGTTGCGCGGATTGGCGCGCCGCGGGTTGCGGGGCATGAAAAGCTCGCGCAGCGACCACCAAGGACGCACGCGTTCCTGGGCGAAGGCGGGCACGGGCGTTGCCGGCATGCCAGCGATGGCCAGGGTGACGACCGCGAGCAGCGCCAGGATAAAGTGGCTGGCTGCCGATATGCGTCGCCTACCCCGCAAAAAGCATCCTCCGCAGCCTATTGCTTCCGCAAGGTCTTCAGCACTTCCAGGCTCGGATGGCCGTCGGCGTCCATGCCGGCCTGGAGCTGGAAGGCCTTGATCGCCGAACGTGAGCCCTCGCCGATCTTGCCGTCCGCCTTGCCGTCATAATAGCCGTGAGCGGTCAGCCGTTCCTGAAGCTCCTGCTTCTCGGCGAAGGACAGTTTTGTGAAGGGGCGCTTCCAGTCCTGCGCAAGTTCGCCATAGCCGGCGATCTGGTCGGCGAGCAGTCCGACCGCCAGCGCGTATTTGTCGGCGTTGTTGTAGTTCTTGAGGACGTAGAAGTTGCGGGTCATCAGGAAGGCTGGACCGCCGCGCCCGTCCGGAACCTTCAACTCGGCCTTGTCGCCGCCGTTGCGGAACGGCTTGCCGCTTGGTCGCGTGACGCCCAGCGTTTGCCATTTCGAAAGCGATATCGAGCCTTTCGGGAACTTCGTGCCTGCCGGAAGGACCACCTCGTAGCCCCAGGTCTTGCCTGCTTGCCAACCGTTTTTCTTCAACAGGTTGGCGGCGGTGGCGAGAGCGTCGGGCACTGAATTCCAGATGTCGCGGTGGCCGTTGCCGTCCATGTCCACGGCATAGGCTTGATAGGAGGTGGGGATGAACTGCGTGTGACCCATGGCGCCGGCCCACGAGCCCATCAGATGGCTCTCGTCGATATCGCCGGTCTGCAATATCTTGAGCGCGGCGATCAACTGGGTGCGCGCGAACTTCGCCCGCCTCTGGTCGGCATAGGCAAGTGTCGCCAGCGAGCGCACGACGTTGCGCATCACCTTGTCGTTCTTGAGGATCTCGCCGTAGTTCGATTCCATCGACCAGATGGCGAGCAGGATGTTGCGGTCGACGCCGTAACGGGCCTCGATCTTGTCCAGCCACGGCTTCCATTTCTTGGCCATGGCGCGGCCGACCGAGATCGACTGTTCGTGGACGCGATTGTCGAAATAGTCCCACACCGGTGCGGTGAACTCCGGCTGGAACCTTGCCTTCTCAATGACCTCCGGGTCGGCGGAATTGATGCCGCGAAACGCGCGGTCATAGGTTGCGCCCGAGATGCCGCTTTGCATGGCGGTGGCGCGGAAACCCGCTACCCAGCGCTCGAAGCCGGCATCGGCGAACGCCGGATTGGCCGACAAGACAATTGCGATCGACAGGCCAGCAGCGGCCGCGGCGCCGGCGAGGCGTCTTGCGGTGTTGCGAACGAGCATGTTTCCCTCCAGTCCTATATACTGAAGACTCATTCATCGCCAAAGGCGGTTAGCAATTGGTTTACCATAGGGCTTACCGGAACCAAAATTTATGCGATTGGTTGTTGGCAGCATCCCACCTCCGTGGGGTGGGAACTAATCTTAAATTCGGGCATGACAATGTCTTCCAGGCTTATTGCGGCCTTCAATGCGGGAACGGATACTCTAGTCATGAAGCGAGTCAGAAAAGCTGTTTTCCCCGTGGCGGGGCTTGGAACGCGGTTCCTTCCGGCGACCAAATCGATTCCCAAAGAAATGCTTACAGTCGTGGACCGCCCGGTGATCCAGTATGTGGTCGATGAGGCGCGCGAGGCCGGCATCGAGCATTTCATCTTCGTCACCGGCCGTAACAAAGGTGTGATCGAGGATCATTTCGACCTGCAATTCGAGCTCAACGAAACGCTGGCGCAGCGCGGCAAGACCGAGCAGCTCGATTATCTCAAGACATTGCAGCCCGGACCGGGCCAGACCAGCTTCACCCGCCAGCAGGTGCCGCTCGGGCTCGGGCATGCCGTCTGGTGCGCGCGCGACATTGTCGGCGACGAGCCCTTCGCGCTGCTGCTTCCCGACATGATCATGCAATCGGAAAAGAGCTGCATGAAGAACATGGTCGAGCTCTACGCCGAAACCGGCAACAACATCATCGCCGTGCAGGAATGCGACCCGGCCGAGGCGCACAAATACGGCATCGTCGGCAGGGGCAAGGACATCCACAACGGTTTCGAGATCACCCAGATGGTGGAGAAACCGAAGGCCGGGACCGCCCCGTCCAACCTCTTCATCAACGGCCGCTACATCCTGCAGCCCGAGATATTCGACGTCCTGGCGAAGCAGGAGCGGGGAGCCGGCAACGAAATCCAGCTTACCGACGCGATGCTGAAGCTCGAGAAGAGCCAGCCTTTCTTCGGCTATCACTATCGCGGCAGCACCTATGATTGCGGCTCGCCGGAAGGCTTCGTCGAAGCCAACATCGCCTTCGCACTGGCGCGGCCGGCGATGCGGGGCGGCGTGCTGGCCATGCTGGAACGCCTGATCGCCGACCTTGATCCGGACGAAGCGAAGGCGGCGGAATAAGCGGCTCGTCCGGCGCTTGATTGTCGCTTAGCGCTGGACCTTCAGGCCGAGGAACGCGCTTTGGGCCGTGTATGCGCGGCCTTCGATGTTGCTTTCCTGGCCTTCGTAGCGCAGCCGCCCGGTGACGCCGGCATAGCGGTTCAGCCACCAGGTCGCGCCGACTTCCGCATTGTACAGGAAGTCGTGCGAATCCGAATCGGCATAGTTGCGGTAGCCGAGGCCGAGCTTGGCGTTGGTGGTCAGGTTGGCGCGCGCCTGTCGTTCGACTCCGACCTGCACGGCATGCAGAAGGGAGCCGCTTTCGCCCGCCGTCGTCGTGCCTTCCACGGTGGTGGCGGCTTCGATGTTGACGGTGGTCTCCCGCTCGGGCGACCAGGTGAGCAGGGCGCTCAGCGTCGGCCCGTCGATCGGCACGAGCCGGTCGTCGTCGAACTTCTCGCGAAGCCAGCCGCCCGAAAATTCTCCGGTCAGTTTCTCGTTCAGGTCGAGTTCGACGCCGGCGCGCGCGCCATACCGATCGTTGGACCTGCGATAGCCGGCGCTGTCGACCGTCTGGTCGTAGAACTGGCGCCCACCCTCGACCTCGACAAACGGCGTGATCGCCGGCGAGATTTCGTATCCGGCGCGCAGCAGGCCCGTCACGAGCGTGGCGTCGCGGTCCTTCTGGGACAGGGTGTCGCCGTCCGAAAGATCGGCGTTGCCATAGACGTCGCGATCGACCCGGGCGGTTATGCCGAACCGTGCCTTGCCGACATCCTTTTCGAGGCCGAGGGTGCCGCCGAAAGCCTGATGGATCGGATCCGAGACGGTTCCCTCGATCACCACCGGCGATGAAGCGGTCTCCGGCACACGAAGATACTCCAGCGTACCACGGGCGCGCAGTTCTTCGGAGATATCGAGATTCAGTGCCGCGATGCCGCCTATGCGGGAGTCTTCCAGGTCAAATCCCGAAAGCGATTTGCGGAAGACGCCATAGCCGTCGAAGGTTGCGGAATGCTGGCTCCAATCGGACACGGCGTTCAACCGAAGCGTGGTCTCGGAGAGCACCGCCCCCTGGCCGTCGACGCTGTAATTCGCGTTCGAGGTGACGGTGATGCCCTGTTCGATGGTCGGACGCAAGATGAATGTGCCGACGCGGATGCCCACCGGAGCGAAAGGGTTTTGCTCGGGTATGGTCGGGTCGAGCACCTCGATTGCTTCGACCCGACCGGCATCGTCTGGGACACCGATCCTCTCGGCTGGACCGACGGGTTCGGTGCGGACGGTTCCTGTCGTCTCGGTCCCCTGGTCCTGGGCGGGCACGCCGCTCCTCGTGTCGCGCGTGTTGGGTCGAGGCGCTGCCTCCGACTGCTCCTGCTGCTCGCGGCTCTGCTTGCGGTCGCGCGCGGTGGAAGGCGGTCGTGTACCCGGTATGGGCAGGTCCTCGATGAACGTCTTGTCGTCCCCCTGATCCTGGGGGAACAAGGTGCCGGACGGATCGGAACCGTCCAGAGGCTGCTCGTCGGGAACGGCGCCCGGGCTGACGGGAACATAGGGGGAGGGCGGCGCCTGATCGGCTGCAGCCTGTGTGGCGCCGGTTATCATTGGGTCGGCGGAATCGGCTCCGGGCTGGATGGCTCCTCGCAAGCCGGCTGCGTCCTGGGCCGCGGCGAGACCAGACACAGCCAAGAGGCTCGCCGATGCCAGCAGAAGGCTGGCCGCCTTCGCCCGCAGGCTGAACGTTGGCTTTATGCGGACCTGCGGCATGACCTTCCAATGCTTCGGTGACGCCTGCGCGCCATGCTTACCGAACCGTAAATGTGGATGGTTAACGTTGTGTTGCTCGCAGCCAGCGGTGGGCAACCGCGTCTTGACTGTGGACAGAATGGCGTCAAAGCGCTAAGCGCTCACTCATGGCTCTCGCTTCCGTGATACAATCCGATCGTTCGTTTTCGATCGCGTCGGCCCTTAGGACAGTCTCGATCGAGCAGGCGGGTATGGCGGCACTGGCCGCGGCGCTCAACAATGGCCTGTCCGAGCCGTTCGCCCACGCCGTCGAACTGATTTCCGGCATAGGCGGCCGGGTGATCGTGACCGGGGTGGGCAAGAGCGGCCATATCGGCTCGAAGATCGCCGCGACCATGGCCTCGACCGGAACGCCAGCCTTCTTCGTGCATCCCGCCGAAGCCAACCACGGCGACCTCGGCATGATCGCCAGGGACGACGCCATCATCGCCATGTCGTGGTCCGGCGAAACCGCCGAACTCAAGGGCATCATCGCCTATTCCAGGCGCTTCTCCATCCCACTGATCGCCATCACGTCAGGCACCGAATCGGCACTGGCGCGGGCCGCCGACGTGGTCATTTGCCTGCCCAAGACGCCGGAGGCATGCCCGCACGGGCTGGCACCGACCACCTCGACGCTGCAGCAGCTCGTCATCGGCGATGCGCTGGCGATCGCGCTGCTCGAAATGCGCGGCTTCACGCCGGACCATTTCCGTACCTTCCATCCCGGAGGGCAGCTTGGTGCCAGCCTGACGAAGATCAGCGACGTGATGCACACCGGCGACGGCATCCCGACCATTCTCGTCGGTTCGGGCATGAAGGAGGCGATCCTCGCCATGTCGAGCAAGCGCTTCGGCTGCGTGGTGGTCGTCGACGCCGAGGGAGGCCTCGCCGGCATCATTACGGATGGTGACCTCAGGCGTAAGATCGGCGAGGATCTGCCGTCGAAGACCGTCGATCAGGTGATGACGCGCAATCCGAAATGGATCGAGCCGGACACATTGGCGGCGACGGCGCTGCAGCGCATCCAGACGTCGTCGATCACCGGGCTGATCGTCGTCGAAGACAGCAAGGTGGTCGGCTTCGTCCACCTGCATGATCTGTTGAAGATCGGCGTCGCGTAAGCGACGACGTCAGGCCGCGACCACCACCAGTTCCAGGTCGGCGACCGAAACCACCTTCACGCGCGAGCCGGCCGGCAGGTCGGGGCCTGAGACGCGCCACAGCGTGTCGCCGAGCTGGATGCGGCCATAGCCCTCGCGGATCGGCTCGGTCAGCGTCGCGGTTCGGCCGATAAGCTGCTCGCCGCGGCGGTTGAGCAGAGGCTGGTCGCTCTCGGTCTTGCGCCCGCCCATCAGCCTGTAGCCGGCATAGGCGGCGGCTAGGGACAGCGTCAGGAAGACGATGACCTGGACCTGCCAGCTCCAGAACGCCGTGTCCCACAACGCCAGCGAGACCGCTCCGACGACGAGGGCGGCAAGGCCGATCCACAGCAGGAAGAAGCCGGGCGCCAAGATCTCGACGGCGAGCAGAGCCAGCCCCAGCACCATCCAGTTCCACGGCCCCAACTGGCCGACCAGCCATTCGATCATCCTTGTATCCTCAGCCCTGATCCGGCACGCGCGTCACCGGCGGGCGGGCCGGTGAGCGAGGGGCCGGACCGCCGTCATGCCCGAAGACGTCGCGGGCAATCGCCCCGATGCCGCCAAGCGTGCCGATCAGCGACGACGCCTCCAGCGGCATCAGTACGATCTTGCTGTTGTTGGCGGAGGCGATGTGAGACAGCGCCTCGGTGTATTTCTGGGCGATGAAGTAGTTGATCGCCTGGACGTCGCCCTTGGCGATGGCCTCCGATACCACCTGGGTGGCGCGGGCTTCGGCCTCGGCGGCGCGTTCGCGCGCCTCGGCGTCCCGGAAGGCGGCTTCCTTGCGGCCCTCGGCTTCCAGAACCTGCGCCTGCTTCAGGCCCTCGGCCTCGAGGATCTGGGCGCGCTTGGTGCGTTCGGCCATCATCTGGCGGGCCATCGATTCGACGAGATTGGCCGGCGGGTTGATGTCCTTGATCTCGACGCGCGTGACCTTGATGCCCCATACATGCGCGGCCTCGTCGACGATGCGCAGCAGGCGCTCGTTGATGGCGTCGCGGTTGGAGAGCAGTTCGTCGAGGTCCATCGAGCCCATGACCGACCGGATGTTGGTCATGGTCAGATTCAAAATAGCGTTCTGCAGGTTCGAGACCTGGTAGGCGGCCTGCGCGGCGTTCAGCACCTGGTAGAAGGCGACGCCGTCGACCGCCACGATGGCGTTGTCGCGGGTGATGACCTCCTGGGTGGGGACGTCGAGAACCTGCTCCATCATGTTCAGCTTGGCGCCGATGCGGTCGATGAAGGGGATGATCAGGTTGAGGCCGGGCGTCAGCGTCTTGGTATAGCGGCCGAAACGCTCGACCGTGAAGTTGTAGCCCTGGCCGACGGTCTTGATGCCCATAAAGAGCACAAGCACGACCAGAACAACGAGAGCCGCGATGACGATGTCGAAACCGGTGAATTCCATGCATTCCCTCCAGTTGCAGCGCCGGCCGCGCCGAAGTGCCGCCCGGCCTCGCGAATCACTTAGGTTGGTTCGAGCAGCTATACAATCGCGGGACGGCAAAGCTGATGTGAAGGGGCCTCAGCGCGGAAAGGCGAAGATGTCGGTGTCCGTATCTTCGCCGCCGTCCAGCACCGTCGCGATCAACTCCGATGCGATCTGCGAATAGGTGATGCCGTTGCCGCCGTAACCCATGACGGCGAAGAGAAGCGGCTTGCGCGGAACGGTCCCGATCATCGGCAGGCCGGTGGTCGTCGTGCCGAAAGCGCCGGCCCAGGCGAATTCCGGCGAGGTGTCGATCTGCGGGAACATGCGGTGCAGTTTTTGCGCGATGGTCGCGGTCTTTTCGTCGATCATGGAATCGCGCAAGGCCTCGTCGCGGAACGCCTCGTCCTCGCCGCCGCAGATGATGCGGCCGTCATGGGTGGAGCGCATGTAGAGATAGGGGTCAGATGCCTCCCAGATGAAAGCGGCGCCGGGCCAGACGTTCTGTCTTTGCGGCCGGGTCGCGATGGCGAAGGTCGAGACGACCTGGTGCCGGGTTGCCGGCACCGCCTCCATCAATTCGTAGCCGGTGGCGAGCACGACGCTCTTGGCCGAAATGACCGGACCGTCCTTGGTCGCGACGGTCACTCCGTCCGATGTCGCCGATATCGTCGTCGCCTCGACGGGGGCGTAGAGACGCCCCTTGCGCTCGATCACTTTCCTCAACAGTCCCGCCGTGAGCTTGCGCGGGTCGAGCGCCAGATTGCCGTAGCTGAGCAGTGCCGAACGCCCCTTAATGCCGAAGCGTTCGGCGAGTTCGATGGGCTTCAGATAGGCGGAGCGCAGCCCGGCCTGGCGGCGCACCTCACCCTCCTCGCGCAACTGCGTGGGCGAGAGCACATTGCCGTGGAGGAGCAGCGATTGCCGGGGCTCCATCAGGCAGTCGATCCGCAGATCCTCGATGCGCGATTGCAGATTGGCGACCGCGAGACGCGAGCGCCGCCATGCGGCCTCAGCCTTGCCGCGCCCGATCTTGTCGGCCAGCAGCGAGAGCGGCTGGTCGATCTCATATTGCACGAGCGCGGTTGTCGCGGCGGTGGAACCGGCCAGCGGCCCGCGCCGGTCGATGCAGACGACGTCGCGTCCGCAGGCCGTCAGCGCCTCGGCGATCATCGCGCCGCTGATGCCCATGCCGACCACCAGGACGTCCGTCTTGATGTCCTGCCTCAGATCAGCCGTCGGAACGCCCGGCACGCGGTAGGCGGTCCACACCGGACGCCCGGTACGAAGATCGAGTTTGCGCTGCATGGAATGTCCAGGTCAAAGGCAAGCGTCAACGGCACAGCGTTCCCGGTGTTCCGCGTAGCCGGCTCAGATCCAGCCCAAAAGTTCGCGGCGCACCATCGTCTCGATGACCTCCATGCCCTCCCGAGAATCGTTGAGGCAAGGGATATGGGAAAAATTCTGTCCGCCGGCGTGGTGGAAGATCTCCGCGGCCTCGCCGGCGATTTCCTCCAGCGTCTCGATGCAGTCGGCGGAAAAGCCGGGGTTGACGACGGCGATTGACTTCACGCCGTCGCGCGCCAGTTTCTCGACCGTCTTGTCGGTGTAGGGCTGCAGCCATTCCTGCGCGCCGAAACGCGACTGGAAGGTGGTGATCAGCTTCTGCTCGCCCCATCCGAGTTTCTCGCGCAGCAGCCGGATCGTTTCGAGGCAGTGGGCGCGATAGGGGTCGCCCTTGTCCGAATAGGGTTTGGGGATGCCGTGGAAGGAGGCGAGCACGACCTCGGGTTCGAAGGGAAGCGTTTTCAGATGCGTCTCGATGGAGCGGGCGAGCGCGTCGATATAGACCGGCTCGGCATAATAAGGCGGGACGCAGCGCACGGCGGGGGCGTTGCGCATCCTGGCCAGGGCATCGAACAGCTTGTCGTTGGCGGTCGCGGTCGTGGTCGCCGAATATTGCGGGTAGAGCGGGAAGGTGAGGATGCGGTCGCAGCCCTGGGCGGTCAGCCGATCGACGACGCTCCTGATCGACGGATTGCCGTAGCGCATCGCCCAGTCGACGACGATCCGGTCGTCACCGGAGAACACCGCCGCGAGCTTCTCGCCCTGGGCGCGGGTGATGGTGCGCAGCGGCGACTCGTTCTTCTCGCGATTCCAGATCTTCGCATAATTGGCGCCGGACTTTCGCGGGCGCAGCGTCAGCACCGGGCCGTAGAGGATCGGATACCAGACGAAGCGCGGCAGTTCGATGACGCGCGGGTCGGAGAGGAATTCTCTGAGGTAGCGCCACATCGGCCAGAAGTCGGTGCCGTCCGGCGTGCCGAGATTGACCAGCATGACGCCGATCTTCTGAGAGGGGGCGAGAGGCCCGCCGCGCTCCGTTGCGATGGAGGACGGTTGTTTCATTTCCGGCCCGGCGATGGCTGAACTCATAAGGCTTTGCTCCCCGACCGCCGATAGGTAGCCGCAACCCCGCCGAATTCAATGCAGCGTGTGGCCGCAGATGAAAACGGCCCGGCGTGAGACCGGGCCGTTGGCGATCCGTTTGTCCGGGCTCAGTTGGCCGGCGGGATGGTGAGCGTCGCGCCTACCGGAAGGAAACGCGGCTTGTAAGGATTGGCGTTGCCGATCAGGTGCCACTTCGCGCCGTTGCCATAAACTTTTTCGGCGATGTCCCAATAGTTGTCGCCGGCGACCACCACATGCGAGGTTTCCGGCTTGGCGGCCGGAGCCTGGGCTTGCGCGGGGGCTGTTGCCGCCGGAGCCTCGGCAGGGGCGGCGGGAGCGGTGGTCTCTCCGGCAGCCGGCGGCTGCTTGGTGATATCGGCCGATCCAGCCGGCAGTTCCGGCAACGTTGCCTCCGGAGCAGCGGCAGCCGGCGCCGCCGCGGCCGGCGCGGCAGCGGCGACCTCGGTGATGCGGCCGTCGAGGTAAGGCGTGTATGGGCGGTGGGCTCCGAGATAATCGGCCACGACCTGTTCGAGGCCCGGACCGTAGTCGTAGGCGTTCGTGGCGTCGTTGGCGAAGATCTTGTAGCCGTCGCCGCCCTGGCGAACATAGTTGTTGGTGGCGGCGATGTAGGTCTTGTTGGGATCGATCGGCACCCAGGCGCCGTTTTCCATCACCTCGACCGACTTGACACGGCTTCCGGCCGGGGACGACTTGTCGAAGGAGTATTTCAGGCCGGCGACCTGCGGGAAGCGGCCGGCCCCTTCCTCGATCTGGCCAAGCCCGCTTTCAAGAGCCGCTGTGATGTCCTTGCCGGGAAGCTGGAAGGTGGCCAGCGTGTTCTGGAAAGGCAGGACAGTGAGCACTTCGCCCATGGTGACCACGCCCTGGTCGATCGAGGCGCGAAGGCCGCCGCCGTTCTGGAAGACGATCTGCACGCCCTGGTCCTTCACCCGGTCGAGGATAGCGTCGGCGACGAGGTTGCCCATCTCGCATTCGCGGGTGCGGCAATTGTCGCGGCTGCCGTCGATCGCCTTGGTCGTCTCGGAGACTTCCTTGTTCTTCAGTTCCTCGATCGGCGCGCCGAGTTCGGCGATGCGCGTCAGCGTCGCCGGGTCCGGTGTGATCGACTTGTCGAGCCAGATCGGGTCGCCCTTGGCTTCCTTGACGACGCCGGCATCGTCAAAGGTGACCTGCAACTCGCCCAGCACTTTCGAGTAGGAAGCCGCCTGGACGACAGGCACCTTATAGCCGTCGGGATTGTCGACCCAGGTCGGGTAGGGACCGGCCGCCTTGTCCTCGGGCTTGTTCGACAGAAGCGTGTGCGAATGGCCGCCCACCACCACGTCGACGCCCGGGATCTTGGCGATCATCTCCATCTCGCGGGGATAGCCGATGTGGGTGAGGGCGATGATCTTGTCGACGCCCTCGTCCGTCAGTTTCTTCACCTCGGCGGCGATGTTGGCGACGTCGTCCTCGATCTGGATGTTCGGGCCGGGAGAAGCGATCTCCGGCGTATCGGTCGTCACCGCGCCGATGATGCCGATCTTCTGGCCGCCGACATCCAGAACCACTGACGGCTTGATCTTGCCGTTGGCCTTGGACTGGTTGTTCGGCTTGATGTTGACGCCGAGGATCGGGAATTTCGCGTTGTCGATGAAGGGCACCAGCGCCTCTTCGCCATCGTCGAACTCGTGATTGCCGAGCGCCATGGCGTCGAAGCCCATCTCGTTGAGGAACTCCTCCTCGGCCTTGCCCTTGTAGGTCGTGTAGAACAGCGAGCCCTGGAAATTGTCGCCGGCCGACAGCAGGATGACGTTCTGGTCCTTGAGCTTGTCGCGCTCCTGGGCGATCGCCGTGATCAGCCGCGCCGCGCCGCCGAAACACTCGCCCTTCGTCTCCTCCTCGGCCGAGCAGGTCGATTCGTATTTGTTGTTCGATTCGATGCGGCTGTGCCAGTCGTTGATGTGGAGGATGTTGAGTGTGTAGTCGGCAAAGGAGGCGCTGGCCGACATTGCGAGCGTCGACACCGACAATGCGGCGAGGGCGGCGAGTTTTTTCATATTTGTCTCCCGGATGCGGCTGGTCCCACGCTTCTAGCGCGCCGCCTTGACCGTTTTCTTACACGGCCGATGCCGGCATGTTTCCACCGGCGTCAGGCGGATGCAAGCGGAATCGGGGCCGGCGGCGGCACGGGCAGGCTTCCCAAGCGGATGGATAAATTCATGACAGCACAAATCGCCGCCAGACCGCGAAATTTTTTCGCGCTGGCCGTTGATTTCTGCGATCGGCGCGTGGTGGCCGGGTCATGAGGTGTCCGGCGTCTCCAGCGCGTAAACGGCCAGCGCATGGGCGTGCGCGAGAATTTCGTCGACGTCGCGGATTCTGTAGGAATGGGTCGCGGTAGGGTCGTAGCGGGACAGCCGGCCGCCGGGCGGACGCCCGCGCCGCAGCGGCGAGAGGCGCCGGCCGGAAACGGGACCATCCCGCGCGATAGCGTCATCGCGCCGTGCCTGCCAGCGGGCGAAGCGTTTGGCCTGGCCCGGCAGGTCGTCGAGCGCGGCGCCGAGCGCGGCAAGGCGCTGGGCGAGACGCGCGGCGTCGATCTGATCGTTCGGCGACGGAGGGGGAGGCAAGGGGTGGTACGTCGCGCCGAAATCGAGGCCGAGGATGCGCGGGGCGGCGTGGGCGGGCACAGCGCGGCGCGGGACGCGGAGCAGACGGCGCGGCGGATCGAGCAGGGACAGCGATAGGGTGCGCCGGGTGACCTTTGCACGCTTCTTCGGTCCCTTTGGCAGGAAGGCGCGCGGACCGCGCAAGGTCGCGGGCTTTGGCTTGCGCGGGCGGAGCGGCGGCAGGGTTACGACGATCCCACGCGCGGCCGCGATGATGAGGCGCCGCGCGGCGGCTTCGGCCGGACGCAGCAGCCGCAGGATGGCGAGGTAGAGATGGCGGGGGAGGCTGAGTGCCGGGTTAAGTGCCGGGGACAGTTTACTTTTTTCCGCCAGCACCTGCCTTGAAGCGGCTGCGCCTTTCCGCGGAAAGAAAGTAAACTGTCCCCCAGCGCCAACGCCCCCGGCGCCCGGCTCCTCAGCGCCCATCCCGGCCATGGCGACGAGCATGACCAGGATGCGCTTCAGCGCCTCCAGGTTTCGCTGGATTGCCGCAGTGCCGTCCATCGCCGCCTTCCTCCTTTCGCTACCATGGCTGATCCCGCGCCGTCGGCGTTCGGCGGGAGAAACCGGCAACGAGAATGAGGTGGATTTTGCCGAGGGGGATCAAAATCGCGTCCGGCGGCATTCGACCCACCGGGCAAGGCGGGGCAGGATGAGCAAAAGCAATGGTTTACGCTGAGAAGGCCAATAAAATTCTTGGCGCCGACCCGTTTCCAATCCCCGTTCTCAGGAGGTTTCGCCACGGTTTTCGGGACCGCCGAAGTACTTCGTCACCGGTACGGCATGGATCCAGGGTCTCCGCAGGTCGCTTCGCTCCTGCTGCGCCCCAGGAGGACGAAAGGAGGGACGCGCAAGGCCAGTCGCCGACACTGGCGACGGAGGCCGCCGACAGGAGCAAATGGCGGGGCCTCATTTCGTGTAGTCGCGCTCGTCGGAAATCACCTTGCCGTCATTGGGCAGGCTGCCGGGTTGGGCGAGCGCGACATGGCCGCCGAGGCGGGTCGCGTCGCGCAGGGCAACCGCGATTGAATCGGCGTCGAGCGTCTGTCCCGGCGTGGGCTCGACATGCAGCGTCATAACGTCCATCTCGCCGTCGCGCGTCACCACGAGCCGGGCGCGGGCGATGCCGGCATGGCGGCGCGTAACCTCGGCGATCTGCGCGGGGTCGACGAACATGCCCTTGACCTTGGTGCGCTGGTCGGCGCGGCCCATCCAGCCGCGGATGCGCGTGTTGGTGCGTCCGCAAGGCGAGGCGCCGGCGAGCACGGCCGACAGGTCCCCGGTGCCGAGGCGGAGCAGCGGATAGGCCGGGTTGAAGCCGGTGACCACGACCTCGCCGACTTCGCCCTCGGGCACGGGGTCGCCGGTGCCGGGCCGCACGATCTCGACGATGATGTGTTCGTTGACGACCATGCCCGGATTCGGCTGGCCATCCGCCCCGGCGGTCTCATAGGCGATGACGCCGAATTCGGCGGTCGCATAGCACTGCATCACCGACACGCCGCGCGAAAAATATTCGGCGCGCAGCGAGGGGAAGAGCGCGCCGGCTGTCACCAATGCCTTGCGGAACGAGGACAGGTCCTTGCCCATTTCCGCCGCACGGTCGAGCAGCACTTTCAGGAAATCCGGCGTGCCGCAATAGACCGAAGGTTTCAGCCCTGCCGCTGCCTCGACCTGCAGGTCGGTGCTGCCGACGCCGGCGGGGAAGACGGAGCAGCCCAGCGCGCGGGCTCCGGCATCGAGCAGGAAACCGCCCGGCGTCATGTGGTGGCTGAAAGTGTTGTGGACGGTGTCGCCGGAACGGATGCCGGCGGCGAAGAAGGCGCGCGCCGTGGCGCGTCCCGCTTCCGGGCGGTCGTCTTCCGGCACCCAGATCGGGCCGGGCGATTGAAAGATGCGGCGGCCGGCCAGCGCGGCCGGATCGGCGAGGCCGCCGAAGGGCGGGTCCTCGGCCTGGCCTGCCATGATCTGCGATTTGCGCAGGACCGGCAGTTTCGCCAGCGCGGCGCGGTCGGTTATGGCGGCGGGATCGACGCCGCCAAGCTTGGCGGCGAAGGCGGGGACGGCTCGCGCGGCTTTGGCAAGGAACGCGGGGAGGGCGGAAAACAGCGCCGCGTCGCGCTGTTCGGGGGAGCGGGTTTCGAGCGCGTCGAAGTATTCCGTCATCGGCCGTTCCTCCGGATCGGGCGTGTTATCGCAGCACCCTGATCCTGTGCGACGAGGAGGAAAACCATCGCCGCGACGCGCGCAGCGGCGTCAGGCGGTTCCGGCGCCGCGCCGTGTCAGGACGAACTGCTGGCCGCCCGAACTGGTGCAGTTGAGCTGGTTCGGCGCGACGAGCGCGCAGTTGACGTTGGTCGTGGTCTTGCGGATGAGCGAAACCACGGTGATCTCGACGGTGTTCCCGTTTACCTTGTAGCTGCCGTCGGCGAGCTTGTTGCCGGTGTCGAGCGCGTTGGTGGTGAAGACGCCGCCCGACAGCCTCGACACGGCTACGCCGTCGCTGCTCAGCCATTCGCCCTCGACGGCCGATGCGGCCGCGGTCGGTCCGGAAGGGCCGCCGCTGACGCAGCCGGAAATGCCGGCGGCCAGGATTGCAATGGCACCCGCCTGGATCAGCCTGCGCGTTTCAATCATCGTTTCGATTCCTCTCCTTCGTCCTTAACAAAGCAATCGCCCGATTTCCGGGCGATTGCAAGTTCAACGGAAGTGAAGTGGAAGTCCGGTCAGCGCACCAGCACGTTGCGGAACTGCCAGGGGTCCTTCTCGTCCAGGTCCTCCGGGAAGAGGCCGGGACGGTCCGTCAGCGGCGTCCAATCCGTGTAATATCCCTCGACCGGGCCGAGATATTGCGACTGCACGTCGAGGCAGCGCCGGTAGTCCATCTCGTCGGTCTCGACGATGCCGGCATTCGGGTTTTCCAGCGCCCAGACCATGCCGGCGAGCACAGCCGAGGTGACCTGCAGGCCGGTGGCGTTCTGGTAGGGGGCGAGTTTTCGCGCCTCTGCCAGCGACAGATGCGAGCCGTACCAGTAGGCGTTCTTCTTGTGGCCGAAGAGCAGCACGCCGAGTTCGTCGGTGCCGTCGACCAGTTCATGCTCGTCGAGCACATGCTGGACGGGCTGCGCCTTGCCGGCGGCGCCGAACATCTCGTCCAGCGACAGCATGGCGTCGTTGCACGGATGGTAGGCGTAGTGGCAGGTCGGCCGGAACGTCACCTCGCCATGCTTGTCGCGCACGGTGAAATAGTCGGCGATCGAGATCGCCTCGTTGTGGGTGACGAGGAAGCCAAACTGCGCGCCGAGCGTCGGGCACCAGGTGCGGATGCGGGTGTTGGCGCCGGGCTGTTCGAGGAAGATCGCCGCCTTCGAGCCCTTCTTGTGCTTCTTGGCGTTCTTCGGCATCCATTTTTCATGGGTGCCCCAGCCGAGCTCGGCCGGCTGCAAACCCTCCGAGATGAAACCTTCGACCGACCAGGTGTTCCAGAAGGTGTTGAACGGCTTCGGGTTCTTGGTGCGCTGGGTGTCGCGCTCGGCGATGTGGACGCCCTTGACGCCGGCCTTCTTCATCAGCTTCGCCCAGGCTTCGCGGTCGTCCGGGCCGGGTTCCTCGAAGTCGAGGCCGAGATCCTTGGCCAGGTTGACCAGCGCCTGCTTGACGAACCAGGAGACCATGCCGGGATTGGCGCCGCAGCAGGAGACGGCGGTTGTGCCGCCCGGGTTCTTGCGGACCTCCCCGCGCACGGTCTCGCGCAGCGCGTAGTTGGTGCGCGAGGCGTTGCTCGCCTCCTTGTCGAAATAGAAGCCGAGCCAGGGTTCGACGACGGTGTCGATGTAGAGCACGCCGAGCTTTCGGCAGAGCTTCATCAGGTCGAGCGAGCCGGTATCGACGGAGAGGTTGACGCAAAAGCCCTGGCCGCCGCCTTCGGTGAGAAGGGGCGTCAGCAACTCCTTGTAGTTCTTCTTGGTGACAGCATCCTGGATGAATTTGATGCCGCGCTCGTCGAGCAGTTTTTTGTCGGTCTCGCGCGGGTCGATCACGGTCATGCGCGTGTGATCGAACTTGAAATGGCGCTCGATGAGAGGAAGCGTGCCGCGCCCGATCGAACCGAAGCCGATCATCACGACGGGGCCGGTGATCTCACCGTAAACAGGCCATTTTTCTTTCACCATTTTATGCTGGTCCCTCCATTGAACCTTGGGGTTGACGCCCGCCTTTCGGGCAATCCTTGCCTCGACACCATAGAACAGTGTCACAATAAAGCGAAATCTTGGATTTTGATTACACCAAGACCCTTTTGCAGGGTCTGGAGGTCACCCGGCGCGATGCCCCGCGGGTGCCGCGAAGGCGTCTCTGACTACTGGGCCCGGGCCGCTTAATAGTATCGGACGATGTAGGGCCGGACCGCCAGCACGCCGCCATCGTCTTTTTTAGGCGCGGTGTCGAAACCCTTGTCCGGCCACGGATTCTTGCCGTCGCGCAGCCACGTCAGCGTGTCCAGCCAGAAGCCGGAGGCATGACGGTCGTGGAAAAGACCGAAATGGCCGAGCGCGTCCATGCCGAGGTCGGCCGGCGTCAGCATTGCCTCGGTTTTCGGGGCATTGCGGTAATAGTCCAAAGCGCGGCGGACGGCGCGTGGCGTGGCGAAATCGTCGTCGGTGACGGTCACCGCGAGGATCGGCGCGGTGACGGCGGCGAAGCGGCGAAGGACGCTTTTGCGCTCGATACGCGGATGGCTGCGTTCCATCCTCGCGCCGCGAAAACTCCATTCGTTGGCGACGCCGGCCGGCAAATCCTCCAGCCAGCCCAGGCGCTTTCCGGGGAAATGACCGCAGAGCGCGGCGATCAGCGGCATGGCGACGTGCCATTTCAGAAAGAGCCGCAGGCGGCGATCCGGCGCATAGTCGGGCCAGTAGGCATATTGGGCGCCCACGGTGAGCATGCGGCCGATCGCCGGGGCGCTTTCTGCCAGGCCGGGCAGCACGCCGCCGATGCTGTGGCCGACGACGAGCAGCGGATTGCCGCCGGCGCGCGCCGTGGCCATGCGGAGCACGGCTTCGAAATCCTTCTCGCCCCAGTCGCGCCAGCGGTAGCCGCAGCCGCGCAGGTCGGCGGGCCGGGACAATCCGATGCCGCGATAGTCGTAGGTCCAGACGTCGAAGCCGTGGCCGGCGAGGAAGGCTGCGTAGCGCTGATAGTAGCGGGCGAGCACGCCGGTCGCCGGGTTTATGATGACGGCGCCGTTTTTCCGGCCGCGCGCGGCTTTCCAGAAATGACCGTGCAGGATGACGCCGTCGGCGCATGGAATCGCGACGGGCTGCGTGGTGACCGGGAAATTTTGCTGCAGCATGAAGGAGCCCCTTTGACCAGGACAGCCTATGCCTGCGGATTAATTGATTACACTCACTAGTCGGTATACATAGGAGCATGACCTCAGAAGAACTCCCGACCCGCGACCGCATCGTCAACGCGGCTTCCGACTTGTTCTACGGGGAGGGTATCCGCGCCGTCAGCGTCGATGCGGTGGCGGAAAAGGCCGGCGTCACCAAGCGCACGCTGTATTATCATTTCACCAGCAAGGACGAGCTGATAGCTGCCTATCTGCGGCAGCGGGAGCAGCCGAACCTGGCGCGGTTACGGCGCTGGTACGCCGAGGGCGAGGGCGGCGTCGCCGACAAGACGCGGGCCGTTTTCCGCAACCTGGCGCGTTCGGCGCGCCGTCCGAGCTGGAAGGGATGCGCGTTCCTGCGCACGTCCGCCGAACTCGCCAACATGCCGGGGCATCCGGCGATGAAGATCGGCGCCGCCCACAAGAAGGATTTCGAAAACTGGTTCGCGGCGACCTTCGAGGCCGAAGGGCTCGCCGATGCGGCCCTCTTGGCGCGGCAAGTCGTGCTGCTGCTCGACGGCTCGTTCGCGGTCGTCCTGCTGCACCGCGACCCGGCCTATATGGAGGCGGCGGGCGAGGCGGCGTTCGCCCTGGTGAGCGCGGCCCGCCGGGATGGCGTTGGCCAGGCTATTTAAGAGGCGGCGATTTCCTCCAGCCGTTGGATCAGCCGGTCCTGGTCGGCGGTCAGCCCCTTGTAGTCGAGCTGCGGCTCTTCAAGCGCCGCTAGCTGCGTTGCAAAGGATTTTGCCAGCACCGCGCGGTCGGGATGCCGTGCCAGCACCGCCAGCGGGTCGAGATAGATGCGGATGGTGAACAGGATGTCGCCCGAGACCGGCAGTTTGCGCAAGGCCTGACGCTCCACCCGGATGAAAGCGCGGGCAACCGCCTCGTCGTCTGCAAATCGCGAGGGCCGCGCCGAGGTCCGTGCATCGCGCTCGGTATTCGAGAAGGGGTGGTAGAGCGCGCCGCCGAGTTGCAAGGACCAGTTCCAGCGTATCACGCCCTGGCCCTGCAAGCGGTCGAACATGCGTGCGATCAGGTCGGCGTTGCGCGTGCCGTCACCGAAACCGGGCACGGGCGAGTGGATATGGTTGAGTGGCCTGCCGAATTTTTCCGTCAGCACCCAGGATGAGGGGAAGCAGAGCGAGCCGGCCGCCAGGCGCCAGCCGTCGTCGCCCCGGCGCATCAGGATCAGGTCTTCCTGCACCAGCAGCGACGCGGCGCGCAGCGGGGCCGCGGCTATGTCGGTGGAGCGCAGGCGTTCGGCAAGCGCCGTCTGACCGGCAGGGCCGGGGAACAGGCGCGCGGCATGAGCCGAAAGGTGGGCGGCCGCCATGCCCAGCACTTCCTGCTGGGCGGCCCGCGTGTCCGGCTCCTCGACGAAGATTTTTTCGGGGATGGTCGCGTAAAGCCGCGCCTTCTCCGCCAGATAGGCTTCGTAATGCCCGTCGATCTCCAGCCATGCGTCCGGGTCGAGCGGCTTCAGCCCGATCGTGAAGGGTTTCGACGAGCCGTCATAGGGTGTGTGGGTGAGGAGTTCGGTCATCCGATCCACTTGAGAGGCCGCTCACGGCTGGTATGAAAGATGCGCAGGATTTCGACAGTCTCGCCTCGAATTCGATACGGGACGACATATGGCAAGCCGGGCACGGAATGTTCTCGGATGCGAGGCTGTGTCGACGGCCTGCCGATCCCTGGACGTGCGGAAATGAGATTCAGTGATTTCTTGATCCGGAGGGACACGGCGTCGGCGGCGTACTCGCTATCGAGGCTGATATAGGCTCGGATTTCGGCCAGATCGCGAACCGCTCTGGGGAGGATTTTGAGCTTCAATTGCGGCCGTCAGGAAATATGTCGGGTTCGGGCGGCGGCAACTCGTTTTCCGTTCCCCAGGATTCAAGCCACTTAATGACGGCCTCCCCGGAAACGAATACACCCTCGTCCGCTTCCCGCTCCGCTTCCTCGATCGCAGCCAGATAGGCGCGGCGCTCGGCCAGATGCGCCTCCACGGCCTCCTTGACGACGAAAGCGGTGGAGCGCTGGGTCGCGCGGGCATACTCTTCCAACTCTTTCTTGGTCTCCGGAGGAAGGCGTACGGAAAAGGTCTCGTTCGCAGCCATGATGTGATCCTCGAACACAGGTGAACTCAAGCGAACACAATGTAGGTGGCGCCGCCTTCGCAGTCAAATCATGATGCTCCGAAACTCGTGGCCGGCGCGGCGGACATCCGTGCCTCGATCAGGCCGCGCAGCGAGTTGCCGACGAGGATTTTTCGCGCCGCCCACAGATCGTGCAGCGTCAGCACGGCCTCGCGCGCCTCGCCTGTCTCAATCAGTTCACCGCGCAACACGCCCGGCAACAGACCGCATGACAGCGCCGGCGTGAGCAATTCCTTCTCGCCCGTGTCGAGGAAGATGCTGGTGATGGTCCCCTCGCAGAGTTCGCCGCGCTCGTTGAGAAGCAGCAGCTCTTCGGCCTGCTCGCGTGGGAATTCGGCGCGTGCTGCTTCGTAGAGCGCGCGGCGCGTCGTCTTGTGACGCAACAGCGGGTCGGACGAATCGAGCCGGGTGGCGGCGATGCGGAGCGTCCAAACGGTGTCTTCGGGGAGCGGTTCGAAAGGCTGGGTCACGCCGGTCGCCTTACCGTCCGGAGCGAGCGTCAGCCGCACGCGCAACGGAACGCGCTCGCCTTCGCAAGCGCCCAGCGCCTCGCCGATCTTTTGGGGATCGGCTGCGAAACCGAGAGCAGCGGCGGATGCATGAAGCCGCGCCAGGTGCCGCTCGAGGCGGACAAAACCGCCGATGGGCTGCCAGCGAAAAGTCTCGATCAGTTCGAAGCCGGGGCCGTTCCGGTCGCGAAGCGGGCCTTCAGCAGGCATTCCTGATACTCCGACTCGGCGGTGGAATCGAACACGACGCCACCGCCGACATTGTAGACGGCCTCGCCGTCCGGGAAGAGCGAGATGGTGCGGATCGCCACGGAAAAGCGCATCGGCCCGCCCGGCGCGATCCAGCCGATGGCGCCGCAATAGACGTCGCGCGGCGCGGTCTCCAGCTCACGCAAAATCTCCATTGCGCGGATCTTCGGGGCGCCGGTGACCGAGCCGCAGGGAAACAGCGCTGCAAAGACGTCGCGAATGGACCGGTCGGGCAGGAGCTTCGCGCGCACCCGGCTGACCATGGTGTGCAGGGTCGGATAGGTCTCGACCTTGAAGAGTTCTGGGACATCCAGCGTGCCGACTTCGCTGACCAGCGAGATGTCGTTGCGCAGGAGGTCGACGATCATGCGGTTTTCCGCCTGGTTCTTCTCGTCGTTCCTGAGGAAATCCCGGAGGCGGTCGTCCTCGGCCCTGGTGGCGCCGCGCGGCGCGGTGCCCTTCATCGGATGGGTCTCGATCCAGCCGTCCTGGCCGATCTCGAAGAACAGTTCCGGCGAGCGCGACAGCACGACCGGGCCGCCGAGATCGACCAGCGCGCCGTATTTCACCGGCTGGCGGGCGGTCAGTGCGTCGAAGGCGGCGAGCGGCGAGCCCGTCCAATGCGCGTGGACCGGGAAGGTAAGGTTGCCCTGATAGCAGTCGCCGGCGCGCAGGTGGCCGTGCAGTTTCGCGAAGCGTTTTTCGTAGTGGGCGAGCGTCCAGGTGGCGCGGGCGTCGAAGATCGGGCCGTTACTGGGAGCCGTCTTGCCGGCGGGCAGGTCCCTGTCGGCTGGGCCGTCGAAGACGCCGAGGCAGAGCAGCGGGGCGCGGCGGCCCTCGGGAAGGATCGGCCGCAGCTTCGGCTCCAGAAGGTAGCCGGCTTCATAGGAGAAATAGCCGGCCAGCCATTGACCGGCAGCGCGAGCCGCCTCGGCTTTGTCGAGCGCGTCGAAGAAGGTGCCCGGCGTGTCCGCGGACAGGATTGCGCGCGGTCGCTCGAACAGCACGGAGCGGCCAACGACGTCGTCGCGGAAGAGGGCAAAGGGACTGGATGGCTTTGCCATTCAATTCGGCCGGAGGATCGACATGCTTCGGTATAGGTGTCCAGCGTTCATGCCGCGAACCTAGCTGCGGCCTGGGCCGCCGCCTATTGGCCAGTGGGAGGATCGTGCGCCTCCAGCCGCGGTACGCGAGGCCCCCGGCGGCCGGCGTGTCTTCACTCCAGCGCTTCCAACTCGTCGATCAAGCCGGAAATCACCGAGAGCCCCTTGCCCCAGAAGGCCGGATCGGAGGCGTCGAGACCGAAGGGCGCCAGCAGTTCGGAATGATGCTTCGTGCCGCCGGCGCGCAGCATGTCGAAATATTTGTCCTGAAAGCCTTTTTCGGCGTTCTGATAGACGGCGAACAGCGAGTTCACCAGGCAGTCGCCGAAGGCATAGGCGTAGACATAGAAGGGCGAGTGGATGAAGTGCGGGATGTAGGCCCAGAAGGTTTCGTAGCCGTCGCGCAGCACGATGGCGTCGCCGAGGCTCTCCTTCTGCACTTCCAACCAGAACTGGCCCAGCCGGTCGGCGGTCAGTTCGCCGTTCCGGCGCTCCGCATGCACCTTGCGCTCGAATTCGTAGAAGGCGATCTGGCGCACGACCGTGTTGATCATGTCCTCCACCTTCTGGGCGAGCATCGCCTTGCGTTCGCGCCGGTCGGTGGTCCTGTCGAGCAGCGAGCGGAAGGTCAGCATCTCGCCGAACACCGAGGCTGTTTCCGCCAGTGTCAGCGGCGTCGACGACATCAGCGGGCCCTGCGCGCCGGCCAGAACCTGGTGCACGCCATGGCCGAGTTCGTGGGCGAGCGTCATCACGTCGCGTGGCTTGCCCATGTAGTTGAGCATCACATAGGGATGGGCGGATGGCACAGTGGGGTGCGCGAAGGCGCCGGGAGCCTTGCCGGGGCGCACCGGCGCATCGATCCATTTGCGGTCGAAGAAGGTGCGCGCGATGTCGGCCATATCAGGCGAGAAGCGATGATAGGCCGTCAGAACCGTGTTCTTCGCTTCGTCCCATCCGATCGTCGCCTGCGGGGTCTCGGGCAAGGGCGCGTTGCGGTCCCAGTGGTTCATCTTCTTCATGCCGAGCCACCGCGCCTTCATCGCATAGTAGCGATGCGACAGGCGGGGATAGGCTTCGCGGACGGCGGCGGCCAGCGCATCCACGACCTCGCGCTCGACGCGGTTGGCGAGGTGGCGGGAATCCGCGATGTCCTGAAAACCGCGCCAGCGATCGGAGATTTCCTTGTCCTTGGCCAGCGTATTGGTGATCAGCGTGAAGATGCGCAGGTTTTCCTTGAATGTCTTTGACAGCGCCTCGGCGGCCTTCTGACGGACCTTCGGGGTGGGGTCCTGCAGCTTGTTCAGCGTCGGCTCAAGCGTCAATTCCTCGCCGTCGACCTTGAAGCGCAGCGCGGTCATGGTCTCGTCGAAAAGCCGGTTCCAGGCGCCGCGGCCGGTCACCGACTTTTCGTGGAAAAGCTGCTCGATGCGGTCTTCGAGTTGGTAAGGCTTGTCCTTGCGGAGATCGAGCACCCAGGGCCGGTAGTGGCCGAAGACCGGATCGGCATCGAGCGCCGAGGCGATCAGTTCGTCGTCGACCAGATTGAGTTCGAGCGCGAAGAACAGAAGATGCGCGCTGGCGTCCGTCATCTTCTCCTGCACGTCGCCGTAGAATTTGGCGCGCTGCGGGTCGGCGGTATTGCCGGCATAGACGAGGCCGGCATAGGAGGCGAGGCGGCCCATCAGTTCCTCCAGCGCCTCATATTCCTTGAGCGCCTGGCCGACGCGGCCGGCGGCACCGGCGGCTGCCTCGGACGCCAGCGTCCCCTTCCAGCGTTTCTCGAAGGCTATCGCCTGTTCGGCGGCGAGCGCCAGGTCGCGCTGCAGTTCCGGAGACTCCATGCCGGGATAGAGGTCGGCGAGATCCCATTCCGGCAGGTCGGCAAGCGGCGCCGCGCTCAGCGCGCTGACCGCGGCATGGGCTTTCCGTTCCGAGACAAAACGCATCGCAATCCCTTTCCAAGTTTCAGGACGGCCGCGGTTCGTGAGAAGTCCAGCCGGAACTTTAAACGCTTATTTAGGTCCGGCTGCCACTATCATCCAGAAGGCATTCATGGCCAGAACGGTTTTCCGTCCATGTCGAAGGGACCATGACGGCACGCATCCTCCTCGTGGACGACGATCCGGTGCAGCGGCGCCTGCTTGAGGCTGCCGTCACGCGCTTCGGCTATGCGGCGACGATCGCCACCGACGGCGAGTCCGCGCTCGCCGTGCTTGACGGTCCGGACGGCAAGGGGATTTCCGCTCTCATCCTCGACCTGAACATGCCCGGGCTCGATGGGCTGGGTGTGCTGAAAGCCATGGCCGAGCGCGGCCTGGAACTGCCGGTCATCGTGCAGACCGCGCAGGGCGGCATCGAGACGGTCGTCAGCGCGATGCGGCACGGCGCCTTCGACTTCGTCGTCAAGCCGGCATCGCCGGATCGGCTGAAGGTGGCGCTCGCCAACGCGCTGAAGGTCGAGACGCGCGGCGACGAGGCCAAGCGAACGGCGCGTCGTACAACCGGCAGCCTGAGTTTTGCCGACATCGTCACCCGTAGCCCAACCATGGACAAGGCGTTGCGGCTCGCCCGCAAGGCGGCGGGGTCGAACATCCCGATCCTGATCGAAGGCGAGTCCGGTGTCGGCAAGGAGATGGTGGCGCGCGCCATCCAGGGCACGAGCGACCGCGCCGCGCGGCCGTTTGTCACCGTCAATTGCGGCGCGATCCCGGAAAACCTCGTCGAATCCATCTTGTTCGGCCACGAGAAAGGATCGTTCACCGGTGCCACCGAAAAACACGCTGGCAAATTCGTCGAGGCGAATGGCGGCACACTGTTCCTCGACGAGATCGGCGACTTGCCGCTCGACGTGCAGGTCAAGCTGCTGCGCGCCGTGCAGGAGGGGGAGGTCGATCCGGTCGGCGGGCGCACGACCGTCAAGGTCGACATCCGCCTGATCTCGGCCACCCACCGTGACCTGCTGCAGCAGGTCAAGGACGGCGGTTTTCGCGAGGATCTTTTCTACCGCCTCAACGTCTATCCGATCGTCGTGCCACCGCTGCGCAACCGGCGGGAGGACATCGAACCGCTGACGCGGCATTTCATCGCGCGGTTTTCGGCAAGCGAGACCAAGGGCCGGGTGCGGGCGATCTCGCCGCGCGCCCTCGCCATGCTGGAGGCGTATGACTGGCCGGGGAACATCCGCCAGCTCGAAAACGCGATCTTCCGGGCGACGGTGCTCTGTGACGGCGACACGCTGACGGACGAGGAATTCCCGCAGATCAGGGCGCAGGTCGAAGGCACCGTCGATCTCGACCAGGGCGGATCTGCCTCCGCGGATGCTTACGACGATCTCGAGCCGGACCTGTTCGAGGGTCCTGCCGTCGTTGCCGAGCGTCCCCTTTCAAACCTCGTATCGGCCGCCGGCACCTTGCGGGCGCTGGACGACAATGGCGAGATGCGGCCGCTCGCGGACGTCGAATACGACATGATCGTGATGGCGATCGACCATTACGGCGGCCAGATGAGCGAGGTGGCGCGAAGGCTCGGCATCGGGCGTTCGACGCTCTACCGCAAGCTCAAGGAATACGGCATCGACCCCGAAACCGGCCGTTCCGAGCGGCTTGCGTCGTAGACGTTAACGCCAGCATCGCGTAAGCTTGGCCTCGTACTTTGGCTGTTAACCATGTGGTTGGCTACACGGATTTGGACAGGATGCTGCCACGCTCTTACCGCATTTCAGCTTCAATAAGCTGTGATTAACCATTAGGATCGATAGTCTGGGTGTCGGGAATCGCCGGCGTCCAGGGTTCAAGTCCGGGGACAAAACGGCAGTCTGCAAGGCCTTTTGATTTGATCAGCATCGAGCGACACCACGACCGGCGAGACGACGAGGGTATCCGCTGGAGAAACTGGTTTGTTGGTCTCATGGTCGCGCTCTGCGCGTCGGCCTGGGGCATGGGAGCGGCAAGCGCCGAGACACGGACGCTGAAGCTCTATTTCATCCACACCAAGGAAAAGGCCGAGATCACCTTCAAGCGCAACGGGCGCTACGACCAGGCCGGCCTCAACAAGATCAACAATTTCCTGCGCGACTGGCGGCGAAACGAGCCGACCAAGATGGACCCGCGCCTGCTCGACCTCGTCTGGTCGGTGTATCAGTCGGTGGGCGCGCGCGACTACATCAACGTCGTGTCGGCCTATCGCTCGCCGGCGACGAACTCGATGCTGCGCGGCCGCAGCCGCGGCGTCGCCAAGAAGAGCCAGCACATGCTCGGCAAGGCGATGGATTTCTATATCCCCGGCGTCAGCCTCAAGAAGCTGCGCGAGACCGGCATGAAGATGCAGGTCGGCGGTGTCGGCTATTATCCGCGCTCGGGCTCGCCTTTCGTCCATATGGATGTCGGCAGCGTGCGCCACTGGCCGCGCATGAGCCGCCGCGAACTGGTGGCGCTGTTCCCGAACGGCAAGACGCTGCACGTGCCGAGCGACGGCAAGCCGCTGCCCGGCTTCGAGCAAGCGGTCGCTTCCTACGAGGCGCGCAAGAAGAGCGGCGCGACCGCGCTCGCCTTGGCCTCCACCGGCAGCAGCAAGCCGTCGAAAGGTCTGCTGGCGATGCTGTTCAGCCGCGGCGCGGATGAGGACGAGGAAGGTGCTCCCGTCGAGGAAACGCCTGCTGCGGTTGTCGAGGAGAAGGCGCCCGTAGCGGTCGCCAAGGCTGCGCCCCCCGCTCCCGCCGCCAAGCCTGAATCACTGCAGGGCATCCAGATCGTGTCGCCCGAGAATGCCAACCGGACCGAACTGCCGGTCGCAACCGCGCCGGAGACGGCGACAGAGCCGGAAGCACCCGTCGCTCAGACCCCGGAAATGATCATCGCGGCATTGCCCGCGCGTTCGGTGCCGTTGCCTGCGCTGGCGCCGCGCCCGAAGGCCGAAGTCGGGGTGACCGAGATGGCAGCCGCCACCACCGTCTCCGAATCGGCCGCCGCCGGTTATCCGCCCGCCGATATGCCCTTCGGCATGGCCGAGCAGGTTCCCGCCGATGCGGCGTCCGGGCCGGCTGCCACGGGCGCCGTTGCCGAGCCTCCCGCGCAGGTCGCGCTTGGCATTCCGCTGCCGACGCCCAGGCCGGCGCATGCCGCACCCAAGGTGGCCGATGCCGTGGATCCCAAAACGCCGGACGACGTCCTGCTGGCGCTGGTCTCGGCTGAGCGCGACCCGACGACGACGAGCGATGCGGCGGCGGTTCCGATGCCCATGGGCCGCCCGGCCGACGAGGATGAGTTGCAGATGACCGCCATCCCGTCCGAGCGTCCGGCATCGCCCGCCGCGTCTGGCGCCGCCGACGACCAGGCGGCCGTCGCGGCCGCCATCAAGGCCAACAATGCGCGCGTCGCGGCCTTGGCTTCGGTGACGGCAGGGTCGTCGCAGCCGGCCCTGGCGGCCAATGTCGACCCCGGCACCGTGGCGTCGCTCGGCGTCAAGACCACGCGCAAGACCGCGCGGGCTACAGCCGGCGACGCAAAGCCCGAGCGCAAGAGCAAGGTGACAGCGGCGCAGCCGACCGCCGCCCGCTGGGCGCTGAACAGCGACCAGATGGCGGAAACCGCCGTTGCCAACACCACGGCGCCGTCCTTCGCCTACAATGCGGTGGTGACCGCGCCGCGCGAAGTCTACACGATGGGCTTCCGCAAGGACGGTGAAGGCGTTCCAGATGCGAACCGCTTCACCGGCAAGTCCGTGGAGTTCCTGTCGGTAGCGCGGTTCGAGTAGCGCCCGCCTTCTCGACCAAGCGACCGGACACGATTGTGACCGGTCGCTGATCTTCGCCGCTAGATAATCAGCAGATCGTCTATCACGTGTCCGTTGTGGTTCGCGTCGGCGACGCCCACGAGGTCGACCGTATCGCCATCGCCTCGCAGTTTCAGCCGCCAAACGCCGTCGATCACCGCGTCGCTCGCGATGCTCTGGCGGCCGTCGGGCAGATCGATCACATCCACCTGCGACCTGCGGTAATCAAGGATCGTATCGGTCTCGCGAAAACCGTTGGTCAGTTCGGCCGACCTGAACAAGAAGACGTCCGGGCCGGCTCCGCCGGACAGGTCGTCATTGCCGGCACCGCCGCCCAGGCGGTCGCCGCCTTTTCCGCCGAAGAGCCGGTCATTGCCGATGCCGCCGGCCAAACGGTCGTTGCCGTCGAGACCGCGCAGCGTGTCGTGACCCAGTCCGCCCAGAACGGTGTCGTTGCCAGCATAGCCCTCGAGCCTGTCGTTTCCGGGCAGGCCCCGTACCACGATCCTCACGAGTTCCTCGTATTCGCCGTCGGGGGTGGTCGTCAGCACCTCGCCGACACCGGCCACATACTTCTTGTACTCGACATGGCCGGGGTCGAGCGCCGTGGTTTCCCGCGTCTTCAAAGCGTCTTCGAAATCGCCGTAGGCGGTCACGACGGAAGCATCAAGGCTCAGCACCTGAGCCGCGTCCTCGGCGACCCCAGGTGCATTCTCCTGGAAATAGGCGTCGCCCACCTTTGGGTGCGCCTCCATGACAATGCCCGGCCGTGCGCCGTCGACGCCCGCGCGCCAGCTGCCTTCGGTACTGACCGGCAATGGATTTCCCGGTTCGAACTCCTTGGTATCCTCGCCGAAGTACCAGACGTTGCCTTGCTTGTCCTGGGCGAAGTAATCGAACGTGTCCTCAATGACCTGTCCATTGATCGACTTCGTGTCGTGCACGACGATGCAGGTCACTCCGGCGATGACGACGGTTTTGTAGGTCACCTCGAAGACGTCGCGGCTTCCCTCCGCCTTGTCCTGATAGACAAAGGCCGTTCCCGGCCGCAGGATCATGAATGGATTGTCGATGTGGTCGACGAAGTTCCCCGGATCGAAAACCGGAGCCTTTCCGCTCGAATGCGATGACTGAATTTTGAGGCTGGGCATGTTGCGCATGGGTACCTCCCTCGCCGCCGCCCGGCTCCATCTGCCGCCTCAAGCGTGGTTCAATTAGGGAAGATTCTTGTCCGCATTGCCGCGCCAATGCGTCGCCTTTGCGGCGCCGCATTTTGCCGTCCGGAACGCAGTTGCGTGCGTCGAAGATGGTCCGTTCGCCCACGGACTTGGACGTTCGACGATGGCGGTCTTCTTGCGTCGATCCCGCTGTCTCAGACGGCCCGCAAGCCCGAGGCCTCTTTGGCCAGCGCTTCGATTGCCGCCCAGTCCTTGGCCTTGACGAGTTCGTCCGGCGCGACCCAGGAGCCGCCGACGCAGACGACGTTGGGCAGCGACAGATAGTCCCTGACGTTCTTCTGCGAGACGCCGCCGGTCGGGCAGAAGCGGATGCCCGCGAAGGGGGAGGCGAGCGCTTTCAGGAAGGCCGCGCCGCCGGCCTGCTCGGCCGGGAAGAATTTCAGGAAGTCGATGCCGGCTTCGCGCGCCGTCATGATCTCGCCCGGCGTGATCGCGCCGGGCAGCAGCGGCACCTCGCTGCCGGCGGCGGCGGCCAGGACGCTGCCGCTGACGCCGGGGCTGACGATGAAACGCGCGCCGGCCTTGGCGGCCTGGTCGAACTGCGCGGCGTCCAGGATGGTGCCTGCGCCGACCACCGCCTCCGACACCTCGGCGGAGGCCCGCCGGATGCTTTCCAGGGCGCTCGGGGTGCGCAACGTGATCTCGATGACCTTCAGTCCGCCGCGCGCCAGCGCCCTTGCAAGCGGAACGGCGTTGTCCGCGTCGTCGATCTTGATGACGGGAATGACGGGCTGTCCGTCAAGCAGGGACAACAGCTTTTCGGTCTTGCTTGGCATCGGTACTGTCCGGTCGTGTTCGGGATTTAAACCGATTAACAGAGTGAGCCCGACAAGTCCACGAAGCGCGGGCGGATTCGACGGGTCGATCTGGCGACCAATCGGCGCAGACGATGTGGCACCGGAATGTCACGCACGGATGACGGCGAACTCGTCGTCCGCCTTGAAAATGTGCGGGTGAACCGATACGGCCAGCGGCCATGATTTCCCCCTTGCCCGAAGAGGCCTTCCGCGTCGCCGCACTCTACCGGTTCTGCCGGCTGGATCGGTTCGAGAGCGTGCGGGCGCCGCTGTCGGCGTTCTGCTGCGGAAAGGGCATCAAGGGCACGCTCCTGCTCGCGCACGAAGGCATCAACGGCACGGTCGCCGGGCGTCCCGAAGCCATTGCCGCGCTGATCGATTGGCTGGAGGCCGTTCCTGAATTCGCGGGCCTTGAGGTCAAATACAGTCTTGCAAGCGAGATGCCGTTCCACCGTATGAAGGTGCGGCTGAAACGTGAAATCGTCACCATGGGCGTCGAGGACATCGACCCGACCGCGAGCGCCGGAACCTATGTCGAGCCCCAGGACTGGAACGCGCTGATTGCCGATCCGGACACGGTGATTGTCGATACGCGCAACGACTACGAGGTGCGGCTTGGCACCTTCGACGGCGCGATTGACCCGCGGACCCGGAGTTTTCGCGACTTCCCAGCCTGGGCGCAGGTGCATCGCGGGGAACTCGCGGGCCGCAAGGTTGCGATGTTCTGCACGGGCGGCATTCGCTGCGAGAAGGCGACCGCCTATGTGAAATCGCTGGGCGTCGAGGACGTCTTTCATCTCAAGGGCGGCATCCTGAAATATCTCGAGGAGGTGCCGAGCGAGGAGAGCCTGTGGCAAGGCGAGTGTTTCGTCTTCGACGAGCGTGTCTCGGTCACGCACGGGCTGGCTGAGGGCGAGGCCGAGCTTTGCCGCGCCTGCCGGGCACCGTTGATGCCGGCCGACCGGCGGTCGCCGAAATATCGGCCGGGCATCTCCTGCGAGCGCTGCCACGGCGAGCGCAGCGACGCGGATCGCGCCCGCTATGCGGAGCGCCAGCGCCAGGTGGAGCGCGCCGAGGCGCTGGGACTGCCGCTGCCGATCGGCAGTTGAGCGCGGAGGGCGCGGCGGCGACGATCCAGGGGATTTGGCCCATAGGCAGTGGGCAGTCGGCAATAGGCAGCCGGATGGTTTGAGGGTGAAGGTTACTCCAGTGACGGTGTGCTTCGCCGACGATCGCGTCGACGCACGGCCCGACTGCCCATTGCCGACTGCCCACTGCCTATGGGCGCGGAAAATCCGTGCGAGCGATTGGCCTGCCCGAAACGCGCCGGTCATTGCATTGTCGCGGTGGGCTGCCTAATTCTGACGGACCTGTGATCGTCCCGCCGATACCGGGACCAGCAAGCGGAGGCCTCGATGTTCGATCCCAAAAAACTGCTCGACGATCTGCTCGGCTCCAACGTGCCCGGCACGGGCGGCACCGTTCGCGACGGCGCGGGCAAGGCGGTGCAGATGGCGAAGGACAATCCGCTGGCGGCCGGCGCGCTGGTTGCCGTGCTGCTCGGCACCAGCACCGGACGCTCGGTCACCGGTTCGGCTGCGAAGCTTGGCGGGCTGGCGGCGATCGGCGGGCTTGCCTATCACGCCTACAAGAACTGGCAGGCCGGCAAGGAGCCTGCCGAGACGGCCGAGGCGCAGCCGCAGATGCTGCCGCCGCCCTCCGATACCGGTTTTCATCCCGACAATGCGCCGCAGGGGGAAACCGAATTCGCGCTGACGCTGATCCGCGCCATGATCGCCGCCGCCAAGGCCGACGGCCATATCGACGACGAGGAGCGCAAGAAGATTTCCGACAAACTCAGCCTCGCCGGCATCGGCGGCGACGCGGAAAAATTCCTGATGGCGGAACTGGACGCGCCGCTCGACCTCGACGCGCTTGCCGCCGCCGCCAAGACGGAGGAGCAGAAGGTGGAACTCTACGCCGCCTCGCGGCTGGCTATCGACCCGGATTCGCGCGCCGAGCGCGGTTATCTCGACTTGCTGGCGGGGCGCCTCGGTCTGCCGGACGCGCTGATCGACCATGTCGAGGCGACCGTGACGGCGGCCAAAGCGGCGGTCCCAGCCGAGCCTGCTCCCGCACCGGCCGCGCCCGAGACTGTCACTACAGCAAACCCCAACGTCAATCCGCGCTGGTAGCGTTCAGAGCAGCCGACCGAGCAAAGCCGGACGCCTGGTGAAAGTCTGACGCTTTGGGTCCCGGAGAATGCCGCTTTGGGCGGGAAGCGGCTGTTGCCTGCGTATTGTTGGCCGCAGACAATTTATGGAGTTGATTTAAGTCTATGCTGCTCCCTAATTGGAATGGGAGCGGGGAAGCATTCCATGAATGATGGTGCGCATGAGCAAGAAGCTGGAGAGGGGAAACTCCAGCCAGCTTGGTCAGGCGCCGACGACGTTCTCCCCCCACCTCGTGGAACATCGCGTCCAACTATGATTGCCGCGAGCCTGATCGGCCTCGGGGTTCTGGTGGCTGGTGCATATGCAGCCACCCGGACTCCGCTCGATCAAGCCCATGTGGACGCGCTCATAGCAGACTGCGAGGTGCAGCAGAAAGCCGACGCCTGCACCGAGTTGCTGAAGGCGGGCTTGCCGTTCAAGCAACAGCAGATCGCCTCCATATATGTCCTTCGCGGCAGTGCGCGGCAGAGTGCCGGCGATGTGAAAGGCGCGGTTGAGGATTTTGACCAGGCGCTGCGTATTGAGCCCAAGCTGACCCAAGCTTACCTCATACGGGGCGCCCTCTATCTGAACGGGGGCGAGCCGCAGAAGGCGGCGGACGACTTCGGACGGTTCATCAGCGCCAGTCCAAATGCCAGCGAAGGCTACTACAATCGTGGTCTCGCCTTCCGTGCTCTCAACCGTTGCGATCAGGCCGTTTCCGACTTCCAGCAGGCGCTCAAGCTCAATGCTGGCTTTGCGGATGCCGCATATCAGAAGGGCGTCTGCGAGCACGCATCGTCGCAGCTCGAACAGGCAATTGCGAGCTACGACCTAGCACTTTCCATCCGGCCGGATTTTGTGGACGCTCTCGTCAACAGAGGCACAGCCGGGTTCGAGTTGGGAGAGACGGTGAACGCCGAACAGGATTTTAAGGCAGCGCTATCACTCAATCCGAACAACTCGCTCGCTTCCTATAATTTGGGACGACTGTACGTGGACCTTGGCCGGCTCGATGATGCAATTGAGCAATTCAGCCAAACCCTCCTTATAGAGCCGGCACATAGGTTGGCCCTCTACAATCGAGGCATAGCCTACTTCGTGCAAATGAAGAGTGAACAGGCGCTGGCCGACTTAGACGCGATGATCCGGATGTCCGAAGTCGACGCTTCACCATTGAGCGGCTCACCAATGGGAATTGACTACGACCTGTCTGATTTCTCGTCGCAGAACGGCGTTCAGGCCAACGAGGCGGCACTCGCCTTAGCCCATCTCAAACGCGGGATGCTGTATCACCTGAACGGCCGCTTCGACCTTGCAATTGCTGACTATGACAAGGCGATGAAGTTCAATCCAGACTTAAAAGACGCCGCTCTTTTTCGGGCTAAGGCACAGCGGCTGGAGAAAGTGACGTGGTGAAGGCCCTCTGGACTTCCGTCTAGAGTTGACCGCAGGTGTCGGGTGGCAGACTTTCACCGCTGGCAGCATCCAAAGGATTGGGAGTGGATATCGGGCTTCCGGTCCGCGCAGCCATGTCCGCCGAGTGTCACGTCCGCCGACCGCCCGGGACCACCCGTTCGAGTGCCCGCAGGATCGTACCGTCGCGATCGGCTTCGAGGTCGCCCTGGAGAAATCTAAGGCGGCCTGCGATCAGCAGGTTCGCCAGGCCGTGAACCAGCGACCACGCGGTCAGGATGTCGGCGCGGCCTTCGACGTGATCGAGGGCGTTGTCACCGCGCAGGTCGGCGACATCCTTGACCAGCACCATGAACGACTCGAAAGACGGCCTTGAAAACTCCTCGGATGAAAAATCCGGGCGGCGGGAGCCGAACATCAGCCCGAACAGGGCCGGATTGTCGAGCGCGAATTCGATATAACCCTGGCCCGACGCGATGAATTGCGAGCGAGCGTCACCCGGCGACCTGGCTTGGCGCCGTTTCATCGTGTCTCGGAAGCGGGTGGCCGCCACGGCGGCGAGCGCCGTCAGCAGGTCGCTGGTGTCGCGGAAATGATGCGCCGGGGCGGCGTGCGACACGCCGGCGCGCTTGGCGACGCCGCGCAGCGTGAACCCTTCGATGCCTTTCTCGATCAGTTCCTGCTCGGCCGCCTTGAGCAGCGCTTCGCGCAGGTCGCCGTGATGATAGGCCGATCTAACCCGCTGCCCGGTCTCTTGCGCCATGAATCCAGATCCTTTGCCGTCGGTGCTTAGCACCACGAATTTCCGGGCTCAATCTTGACGGCGTAAAAATGAAGTTGACATCGTAAAGATCGTCTGCAATCCTCATCTTGTCGCTGTCAAGATGAGGCTGCCGCCGCGATGACCCCTGACACCCTGTTCCAGATTGCCAACACCACCGCGCTGGCCGGATGGGCGGTGCTGCTCGGCAGCCCGCTGTTTCCGATCATCGCCGACCGCATCGCGGCCTATGCAATTCCGCTGCTTCTGTCGGTCGCCTATGCCGGCCTGATCCTTGCCTTCTGGGCGCGCGGCGAGGGCGGGTTCGACAGCCTCGACAATGTGGCGCGCCTCTTCCAGACGCGCGAACTGCTGCTCGCCGGCTGGATTCACTATCTGGCCTTCGACCTGTTCGTCGGCGCGTGGATCGTGCGCAAGGGCCGCGGCGAGGCCGTGCCGTTCCTGCTGGTCGTGCCTTGCCTTGCTCTGACCTTCCTGTTCGGGCCGGCGGGTTTCCTGACCTTCGCCGCCATCCGCGCGGCGCGGGCCGGCCGTGCTGTTATCGCCTGAACCTGCCGCAACCGAGGAGCAGAATCCGATGTCGGCGACCGAGACGCTCCCGCAGCCCATTCCGGAAGTCCGGTTGCCTCGCTTCCTGGAAATGCTGCGCCTTGCCGAGCCGCGCTTCTTCGGCGCGGCGATCCTGATGCTCGCCGCCATCGCGCCGACGGTTTTCGCGTCGGTGGTCGACCAGCGCAGCTTCCTCGGCATCGAGGTCTGGGTGAAGCCGCTGAAGTTCGAGGCGGCGCTGGTCGTCTACCTGTTCACCCTGGCCTTCTACGCGCGTTTCCTGCCAGCGGGCATCGGCGAACGCGGCTGGTACCGGCTCTACAGTTCGATCGTGGTTTTTGCGATCGTCGCGGAGATGGTCTGGATCGGCGGCGCGGCGTTTTTGGGCACGGCCTCGCATTTCAACCGGGGGCCGATCGGCGGGATTTTTTATTCGGTCATGGGACTGGGCGCCGTGATCCTGTCAACGCCGCCGGCCGTCTATGCCTGGCTGATCGCCCGCAATTCGGCGACTGGGCTCTTGCCCGTTGTCCGCGAGGCTTTGATCATCGGCCTTGCCCTGACGCTGCCGCTCACGCTGGTCACCGCCGGCACGATGGCCGGCATGGCGGGCCACGCGGTCGGCGGGTCGGGCCTCGACACGGGCGGCTTTCCGGTGATGGGGTGGGTGCGCGATGGCGGCGACCTGCGCGTGGCGCATTTCTTCGCCAGCCACGCGCTGCATTTCATCCCGTTGTTCGGATTGCTGTCGCTGGCGCTGTTCGGTGCGATGAACCGATGGCCGGCAAGGTTTTTTGCCCTGGCGTTTGTCGGTTTTGTAATGTGGACCTTTGTCGAGGCATTGAACGGCCGGCCGTTCCTGCCGGGCATCGGCTGAAGCCCAAAGCACCTCAAAATCGCCTTAACCTTTGGTTAACCCTTAAAGCGCATCATTCTCATCAGTCGGATCCGCTTTCCTCCTCCCAAGTGCGGTTCAGATCAGGGCGGTCGCCAATGACCGCCCTTTTTGTCGGACGGCTTGCCTGATTGCCCATGATCTGCAATGCCTCGCGCTGACATGGAGGAAACATCATGAATTCAGGCAAGACGGCGGTTGTCACGGGCGCGGGCACCGGCATCGGCAAGGCGACGGCGACGGCGCTGCTGCGCAATGGCTGGAACACGGTTTTCGTCGGACGGCGGCAGGCGCTGCTCGACGAAGCGGTGGCTCAGGCCGGGCCGACGGAGGCGCGTGCGCTGGCCGTGTCCTGCGACATCTCGCGGGAGGACGATGTCGAAAGCCTGTTCAAGACGATTGTGGACACATTCGGCCGCGTCGACCTACTCTTCAACAATGCGGGCATGAGCTACAAATCGACGCCGATCGACGAGATACCGGTATCGGTGTGGACCCACATGGTTGGCGTCAACCTGACGGGTTCGTTCCTGTGCGCCCGCGCGGCGTTCGGTGCGATGCGAAGGCAGTCGCCGCAGGGCGGCCGCATCATCAACAATGGATCGGTCTCGGCCTATGCGCCGCGGCCGGGCTCGGTGCCCTATACGGCGACCAAACACGCCATTAGCGGGCTGACCAAGACACTGGCGCTGGACGGGCGGCGCTTCGACATCGCCTGCGGCCAGATCGACATCGGCAACGCGCTGACGGATATGGCCCATGCCATGACCGTGGGCGTGCCGCAGGCCAACGGCACGATGGCGGTGGAAGCGGTGATGGACGTGCAGCATGTCGCCGATGCGGTGCTTCACATGGCTGGCCTGCCGCTCGACGCCAATGTGCTGTTCATGACCGTGATGGCGACAAAGATGCCGTTTGTCGGAAGGGGCTGACCGGCCGGATTAGGTGTTGGGCTGCTGGGCGGCCCGCCAATCACTCCCTCGCCGTTTCCGCAAGCTGCGCGCCGGGAATGTAAAGCATGACTGGCCGGATCTCGTAGACCGCCGTGGGGTTGACGCTCTTCAGGTCGCGCGCGATTTCGATCGCGGCGTCGCGGTTTTCGGCCTCGATCATGTAGAGGCCGAGCAGTTGCTCCTTGGTCTCGGCGAAGGGGCCGTCGACGACCATGCCGGCGCCGGGCCCGCGCAGGGTAAAGGCATCTTTTGTCGAGACGAGCCTAGCGGCGGGGCCGAACGTGCCCTGATCGACATAACTTGTGTGGACCGCGAGAAGGTCGTTCATCAGCGCCGAATCCTCGTCCGGCGTCATCGCGTCGATGGCGTCCTCGACATGATAGGCGAGCATTGCATAGAGCATCGGTACCCTCTTCTGATTATTCGGACGGTTGCCTGGCGCGCGGAACAGAGCCGGTTCCGGCTTTTTTCGCAAGACTTCGACGATTTGCTCCTGACATTGAGCGCGCATGCGTGGCGATCAAATCTGCATCGCTCCGCGACCCGGCCTTGTGTGGGGAAAAATATCTGACTAAAGTCAGATAATGCAAAGAGAGCAAATCGACCAGATACGCTGCTTCAACCGGCTCGTCTCGCAGCGCATCGGCGCGCTTGATGACAGTTATCTGTCGCGCGGCCGACCGCTCGGCGAGGCGCGGCTGATCTTCGAGACCGGGCCGGGCGAGGGCAGGGACGTGCGGTTGTTGCGCCGCAGGCTCGGCCTCGACGCCGGCTATCTCAGTCGGCTCCTGCGCTCGCTGGAAGGCAATGGCCTAGTCGAGGTCGGCAAGGCGGAGGCCGATGGGCGCGTGCGCCAGGCGCGGCTGACCGAGAAGGGGCGCGGCGAATACGCCGCCTACGATGCGCTTTCCGACGATCTGGCGCGCTCGATGCTCACGCCGCTCGACGAGGTGCAGCGCGAGCGGCTGGTGGCGGCGATGGCGGAGGTCGAGCGCCTGCTGCGCATCGCAGCACTTGAGGTGGCGGTCGAGGCGCCGGACAGCGACGAAGCGCGTTTTTGCCTCGGCGAGTATTTTGCCGAACTGGCGCGGCGTTTCGAGGAAGGCTTTGACCTGGAAATCGGCAAGGCTGCCGAGGCGTCGGAGATGACGCCGCCAAAAGGCTGGTTCCTCATGGCGCGCATCGACGGCGAACCGGCCGGCTGCGGCGTGCTGAAGACGCTGGAGGACGGTATCGGCGAGATCAAGCGCGTCTGGGTCTCGCCCTCGGCGCGCGGGCTGGGCATTGCATCGCGGCTGATGGAAAAGCTCGAATCCCTCGCGCTGGAAGCCGGGCTGACGAGCGTGCGGCTCGACACTAATCGCGCGTTGTTGGAGGCGCAGGCGATGTACCGAAAACTCGGCTACCACGAAATCGCGCGCTACAACGACAATTTTTACGCAAATCACTGGTTCGAGAAGCGACTATAGGCAAAAGCACAACGCGATACTATATTTCGCCAACAGGGGTGGGATCGATGCTTGATGCAATTTGGCATGTTCGTGGCGGAGTTCTGATTCTCGGAGATCGGTCCGAACATAAGATAATTCAGCGTTTTGCTTCAATATTCGCAGCACACTGCAAGCCGGTCGTTCAGACGACAGAGCTGTCGGTGGAATTTTGCGATCCTTGGTGGCGTTTCTTTACATCCAGAGGGGCGGGTGATTTTTCCCGGAAGGAGCATTGGAAGGGATTGAGTCCGTTGGGGATCTTTGACCGTGGAAAGATAATGGTTACAAAAACCGACCAAGGAAAAGTCCTTCGCTATGACATACGCATCTTACATGGCCTTGTATTCTCTGTTCTTGGATCGATCGTTCTAGGAATTATTGCCTTGGTGGGCGGTGTGTCGACCTCAAGCGCGGGAATACTATCTATTTTCGCGTTCCTTTGGCTGTACCTGCCAGCATCGCTTTGGGTGTCCTTTCGCGCGCGCACTTTCTTTCACAAGACGGTGGCCGATATCCGGTAAGCGTCAGAGCGCGAAAAACCCCTGCGCCGCGGAAATCAACGCCAGCAGGCCGAGCAGCGCGAGCACACCCTTGCGGAAGACGGCCGGGTCAGCGCCCTTGAAGCCGCGCGAGCCGACCCAGACTCCGATCAATAGCGCCGGCAAAAACATCAGGGCGCGGACCACGCTGTCCCAGGTCAGCAGGCCTTCATGCGCCAGCATCGGCAGCGCCATCATGTCGGTGCCGAGGAAATAGGCGATGACCGAGGCGCGGCCGGCGATGTTGCCGGCCGGCGAAGCGAAATAGAACAGGATCACCGGCGGCCCGCCGGTGCCAAACGCGCCGTTGAGCAGGCCCGATACGCCGCCGGTCGTCACCGAGGCGACGGCGCCCGGCATGGTCTTCAGCGCAAAACCGCGCCACAGCAGGATGGTAAAGATCAACACGATGATGCCCAGCGCCAGCTGCATCGGCGCGGCTGGCACATTGGCGAGGAACCACACGCCGAGCGGCGTTCCGACGAGACAGCCGATCAGCAGCGGCAGGATCGAGCGCCAATGCACGTCCTTCCAGATGCCCGGCAGCAGGTGGATGCTGGCGGCGATCTCCAGCATGAAGATCGAGGGCACGATCTGGGACGGCGGCAGCACCAGTGAGAGTGCTGTGACGGTCAGCAGCGAAAAACCGAATCCAGAATAGCCCCGCACGATTGCCGCGAGGAAAACGCACAGGACCGAGTAGGCGACGACGCCGGCAGACATGCGCCACCATGACGTGGTGGCGGCGGGTTTCGCGGTCCAGATGGTGCTTGGTTTGGGGGCCAGAACCTTGCAGCCTCTTGATTCCGGCCGGAAGAGCCCTGTTCTACCGGCCGGTCTGAAGCGAACCTCGAATCGGAGCCCTATTTAGGCCGCCTTCGCGCCGGCTTCGAGAAATTTTCCCACCCTTTCCAGCGCCCGCAAAATATTCTTCTCGGAATTGGCATAGGAAAGCCGGATATACCCTTCGCCGAGCACGCCGAAATCCGGGCCGCCGATCAGCGCCACGCCGGTTTCCTCCAGCAGCGTGGAGGCCAGTTTCTTGGCCTTCCAGCCGGTGCCGGAAATGTTGGGGAAGGCGTAGAAGGCGCCCTTCGGGGTGATGCAGGAGACGCCCGGCAGCTTGTTCAGGCCCTCGACTACCAGCTTGCGGCGACGGTCGAACGCCTTCATCATGGTATCCACCGCATCCTGCGGTCCGTCGATGGCGGCGATACCGGCATGTTGGGACGGCGCGTTGACGCAGGACCAGCAATTGACCGCCAGTTTCCGCACCTTGTCGTAGAGGTGGCTGCTCTCCTTCGAGTTCGGCCAGATCGACCAGCCCATGCGCCAGCCGGTCATCGCCCAGGTCTTCGACCAGCCATTGAGCACGATCAGGCGCTCGCGCAGTTCCGGAAATTGCAGCAGCGAGCAGTGTTTTTCGCCGTCATAGGTCATGACGTCGTAGATCTCGTCGGACAGGATGGCGACATGCGGATGCTTTTCCAGCCCCTTCGCCAGCTTCTCGATTTCGGCGCGCGGGGTGACGCCGCCAGTCGGGTTGGCGGGCGAGTTGAGGATGAGCAGCCGCGTCTTCGGGGTGATCAGGGCGAGGGTTTCCTCGGCCGAAAAGGCAAAGCCGTTCTCCTCGCGGATCGGCACCGGCACAGGCTTCGCGCCGGTGAACTCGATCATCGAGCGATAGATGGGGAAACCGGGATCGGGATAAAGGATTTCCGCGCCCGGCTCGCCGAACATGACGATCGCGGCATACATTGTCGGCTTGCCGCCGGGCAGGATCATGACGTTCTCCGGCGAGACCTCGATGCCGGTTGTGGTCAGCGTGCGCCGCGCCACCGCTTCGCGGGTGGCGAGCAGGCCGGTGGCGGGCGTGTAGCCGTGATGGCCGTCGCGCAGCGCCTTGATCGCGGCCTCGACGATATGGTCGGGCGTGCGGAAATCTGGCTGGCCGATGCCGAGATTGATGATGTCCTTGCCCTGCGCTGCGAGCGCGGTGGCGCGGGCGAGCACGGCGAAGGCGTTTTCCTCCCCGATGCGGTCGAAGGCGGCTATCGTTTGGAGCACTTTTCCTCCCAATCTGGTTCTAGCGCATGGCCTCGAAAACCCAACGGTGAGACCATGCGCGACTTATTGTCCGCGCGTTTCTGTGAGCCTCTTGCCGCAAAGTCAATCGGAGCAAGGCCGACCTTGGACGAAGAGCTGAAAAAGTGGACGGCAAGGCCTAGGCCTGAACGCAAGGTGCTGGAGGGGCGCTATGCGCGGCTGGAGCCGCTGTCGGCGGCGTGGCACGGCGACGGGCTGTACGAGGCAGCCACGATTGCCAATGCCGACGAGCGTTTCCGCTGGCTCGGCGAATATCCGCCGGAAAACCGCGCGGCGCTGCAGCCCTGGCTGGAAAAGGCCGAGGCCAGCGAGGACCCGCTGTATTTCACGGTGATTGACAAGGCGTCGGGCAAGGTCGCGGGGCGCCAGACTTTTCTGCGCATCGATACGGCCAACGGCGTCATCGAGATCGGTCATATCCATTGGGGGCCGCTGATGCAGCGCAAGCCGGCGGCGACCGAGGCGCATTTTTTGTTCATGCGCTATATCTTCGACGAACTCGGCTACCGCCGCTGGGAATGGAAATGCAACAACCGCAACGAGCCGTCGAAAAGGGCGGCGCTGCGCTTCGGTTTCCAGCCGGAGGGGGTGTTCCGGCAGGCCATGGTGATCAAGGGCGAGAACCGCGACACGGCCTGGTTTTCCATCATCGACAAGGAATGGCCGGCACTGAAGCGCGCTTACGAGGCGTGGCTCGATCCGACGAATTTCGACGCGGCCGGGCAACAGAACAGACGGTTGGAGGAGTTTCGCGCGGCGAGCTGAAAAAGCCATACCGAACAATATGTTGCCGAGCGCCTTCCAATACGGTGCGGCGAAAAAGCTCGATTCGGGCCAAGACTTTTGCCGGCCGATGGACTAAGCCTTCGCTGCAAAACGCGACCAGAAGTATTCGTAACAAGACGGCCGGGGGAGATTATGGCGGGAAGACTGAAGGGCAAGATTGCGGTGGTTACCGCGGCGGGGCAGGGGATCGGAAGAGCGATCGCTGACTTGTTCGTGGCCGAGGGCGCGACGGTTTTCGCCTCGGATATTTCCCGGGACAAGCTGGACGGGCTGGCCAGGGCCAAGAAGGCGAAGCTCGACGTTCTGTCGACGAAGGCCGTCGAGGCCTATGCGCAAAAGGTCGGTAAGATCGACATTCTGGTCAATGTCGCCGGTTTCGTGCACCACGGCACGGTGCTGACAACCTCCGAGAAAGATTGGGATTTTTCGTTCGACCTCAATGTGAAGTCGATGCACAGGACGATACGTGCCTTCCTGCCGGGCATGCTGGAAAGGGCGAAGGAGACGGGCAAGACCTGCTCGATCGTCAACATTTCGTCGGGGGCTTCCTCGGTGCGAGGCATACCGAACCGCTATGCCTATGGGGCGAGCAAGGCGGCGGTGATCGGGCTGACGAAATCGGTGGCGGCGGACTATATTCGTGACGGGATTCGCTGCAACGCGATTGCGCCGGGCACCTTCCGGTCGCCTTCGTGGGACGACCGGGTGGAGGAACTCGGCAAGAGCGTCGGCAGCAAGGACAAGGCCTTGGAAATGTTCGTCAATCGCCAGCCGATGGGACGCGTTGCCGATGCCGCTGAGATCGCGCCGATCGTCGTTTACCTGGCGGCGGACGAGGCGGCCTTCACGACCGGAACGGTGATGATGGTCGACGGCGGCTTCGCGCTTTGAGGATTTTGCCCCGATGGATTTCGCGCTTCCATGACCACTGACAACCGCAACGCGGCGATCGCCGCGCTGGTGATCGTGCTGGGTTTCGGCATCGGCGCCTTCTACCTGCCGACGATCATGCTGGCGATCGGCGGCTACTCTCCTGTAATCGCAGGGATTTTCGCCGTGCTGTTCGTCGCGGCGTTCTTCCTGGTGTTCTGGCTGCGCGGCCGCCAGCAGCGTAGGCGCGAGCGCTGACGGTTTTTCCGAGAAAGCCGCCGTCAAGTCCGGAATATCAAGATATTTCAGCTGGTTGCCGGAAAATTCGCCCTTTGTCAGAGGTTTTGCGCTGACGCACGCCCCTCGCGAACAGGACGCGGAGGCTGTTTCGCGCGATTTGCGGCGACGGTTGTCCCAATTCGTCTGCTGCGAGCGTGGCGCGTTTTTGAGGGGCGGCGACTTGGCCCAGGCCCTATGCGTTGAGGCTGGCGCCGAGCAAAGCGAGGCCAAGCAGAAAGACCAGAAGCGCGCCGGCGATCTCGATCGAGGCATGCACCCGATTTCCAGTGCGGCCGTCGCCGGCGAAGGTGACGGCCCAGTTCTTAGCGGTGACGGCGAGTGTGGCCAGCAGCGAGACGGTGATGGCGGTGCCGACCGACATGGCGACGACCGAGAGGATGCCGCCGGCGAACAGCCCGTTGAGGAAAGCGAAGGACAGGACGATCAACGCGCCGGTGCAGGGACGCAGGCCGACGGCGACGACCGCCGACCAGGCGGTGCGCCAGTCGAAGCGGTCGCCAGAGATCATCGACGGATCGGGCGCATGGCTGTGGCCGCAGGTTTCGCAGACCATGACCGTACCCGGGGCGCTGGCGTCGCTTGCCACGAAAGCGTGGTCGAAGCGTGGCGCGGCGGGGGACTCAATCGGCCCAAAGAGGTTGCCGGCGGGGCTGTCGGCCTGGGCGGCGGAAAGGCTGAAGGCCGGGTTGAGGCCGAACAGGCCGGAGAGGCGGGGCCAGGCCTTTGTCCACAGAAGCCAGGCGCCGAAAAGGGTGATCAGCGCGTAGCTGGCAATCTCCAGGAACCAGGTCGCGTCGGTCATCGAGATGGCGGTGCCGCGCAGCACCAGGAACACCAGGGTCATGACGATTATCGCCGTCAACGCCTGCAGGAAGGCCGAGACGAAGGACAACATGATGCCGCGCCTCAGCGCCACCTCATTGGCCAGCATGTAGGATGAGATGACAGCCTTGCCGTGGCCCGGCCCGGCGGCGTGGAAGACACCGTAGGCGAAGGACAGGCCGACCAGTATCCACAACTGGCCGCCGTCCTGGCGCATGGCCTTCAGCGCGCCGGTGAGCGAGCGGTAGAACCCCTGCTGCTGGACGTTGACCCAGTTCATGAAGCCGGAGAACAGGCCGGTGGAGGGCACCATGGCCTCGTTGGTGCCGATGCCGAGCGAGCTCTGGGCATGGGCCGCGGCGGCGAAATGCGCCGTGACCGCGGCCAGCCCGAGCAGGGCGAGGACGGTGCGGAGCGTCGGCTTCGTCATGCGGCGCGGCCCGTCATCCGCTCGCCTGGCAATTGAGTTCGAGCTTTGTCGCAAAGATCTTGCTCATGTCGGTCCCGGTGGGGTCGTTGAAGAAAGCTTCGGTCAGCGTCGACTGGTTCTGGGCGATCGCCTCGTCGGGGTCGGGACGGATCACGCTTTTTTTGCAGTCGGCCGGCATGTCGACCACCGCCAGGTTGGCGTTGTCGGTGAAGTCGATCGCCGTGTAGAAGGTCGGGTCATAGACGCCGAAATCCACCTTGCCGGAGAGTTTGAGGGGCTCCTTCGGTGTCGATTCGAACAGGATGATGAGCTGCTGGTCCTCGAAGGTGGCAATAAGCTTCGGCGGCGGCTGCATCGCCACATCCTTGCCGTCCTCGGTGACGATCTGGAAATAGTTGTACTCCGCGAGCGACGAATGGACAGTGTTTGCCACGTCCTGAAGTTCGGCGTCGTCGAGCTGAAGGTCGGAATTCTTGTCGAATTCCATCAGCACGGTGGACGAGAACAGGTCGTCGAAGCGCCAGAGATGGCGCAGCGACTTTACCGTGCGGTCGGGATTGACGACAACATCGAGCCGCGCCTCGGCGAAGACATGCGGATGCACCAGCGCCGGAGTGGCCGAGCCGAAAAGGATCGCAGCGGCGGTGGCCGCCTTGGTAAGCTGACAGGGAAAATGCATCCTCGGGTCCGGCTGATTTGCGGAGCCCGAGGATTACCAGAAAGCGGGCGAAAATGGGACAAGAATGGCCACACGCCAAAACGCGAGCCTATCCCTCAGATCGGATTGGCAAGAGCGGGCCGCATGCCTCGAAGCCTACAACCTGCTATCTGCTAATTTATGCGGTCTCAAAAGTCGCGTTGCTGAAAACCTCCTCAAACCCTGGGAATTTCAAGCCTATCGTTTTGTCCTTTCCCGGCGGGTCGCCACTGTTCATCTTCGCGGAGAAATATATCTCCTTGGTGCTTTCAAAGCTTTTTTCCACGACAGTTCCTATGGCAATTTTGTTTCCTCCGGCATCGGTTTTATAAACTTTAACAACAAAATCGTTCGTAAAATTCGATCCACTGATGCTTGCGTCGCCGGCTTGTGCGGAACTCGGTATTCTATACTGCAAGAAGGCATCGATCTTTGGCGCCGACACGAAAATCTCAACAGCGCTTACCTTTGGCTTTTTGTTCGCAGGGGCTTTCATTTCCATCTCCCGATTATCGGTGTGAATTCAGCACTGATCAGTCCGTATCCCAGTTTCGCCCTCCCGCAGCCCCACTCGACCGGCCGAATGATCCGCTAGACCTTCCACCGCTGGATCTGCCGCCGCTCGATCTGCCTGAGCCTGTGCCGAAGCCACGAGGGTCGAAACCCGTTTCCGGTCCGAGCAGCGTCTGCTCGAAGGTTCCGGTGGTCGCGTCGATCCGTATCGTGAAATCGCTTTTGTCATATGCCCAGACCTTTAGCGAACGGGCGAATGATCCGCTCTGCGACCCGATTCCGGTCGTCGAAGGGGAGGCAGGAGAACGAGAGATCAGGTCAAGCCCTGGGACGTCCGGTATCTCCTCGATATCCATTCCCGTGCCATGGACAAGATATATCGCAGGCCTGGACAGATCAAATAATCCTCCCTCGAATGAGAAAAGATATATCCGGGCGAGGTGTATTTCTATGCCATCGGTTATATTTAGCTGCCTCGCTAAGAAATTGTTGTCCCCACGGCGCGGTGGGCGGCCGGGGTCGTTCGAAATAGGCGGTCTTATTGTCAGATCGTCAACAATTCTGCCGAAAAGATATATTGCAGATACATCTAGTATAGAGTCGCGCGGTCTTGGCATTATCACGTCCTCCGGTTGCCTATTCACCTCTCAAAGAAGATCATGCGCCTCTCACGAAAGCTAAGATTTGGGAGATAGTCGCCTTGTCCAGGGGTCAAGGTGCGCGTGAAGCGTCGCTCGCTGTCCTTTCTGCGTGGTCGCAGGCGCCTGCCGGCATGCAATTCGCCGATGCCCCGGCGCCGGAAATTGCCGTCGAGCAGGTCCGAGAATTCACCGCCGGAGTGCATGCGGTCGGCCGCCAGCATCGCGCCGGCGACGTCGCCATAATCCAGAAGGTCCGGGCTCAGCGTCCGCAACGTCTCGGCCAGATACATGCCCATGACATCGCGCGCATCGAGCAGCGCCTCCCCGAAGCCGTCGGGGTCACGCGCAAAGGCCACGTCGAACATGTCCTGCAACGGGCTTTCGAGAGAGGAATCGGACTGCGCGACGTCAGCCAGTGCCGCGACCTCAGGCGCGATGATGCCGCGCGCCACCAGATTTTCGTGAAAGATGTCGACCAGGCTGTCGAAGATGGCGCCGGTCAGCGGTTCGGAAAGATCGTGCTCGTTCTTCCAGCCATGGACGAACTCGGCCATGGTGCGCTTGTTGTTTGCCGAGCGTATCTGCCGGTGCGGCGAAAACTCGGAAAAGCGGGCGAGGCGGTTGGCGAGATAAAGGTTGCCCCTTGTCTGTTCAAGCACGTTTTCGACAACCGAGGGGAAATGCATCGCGGCGATGAGCGAGACGGAATCGGCGAAAGATTCCTGGAAGCCGAGGTATTCGGGATATTCGTTTTCGGCGTCCGGAACTCCGAGGACGCCGTAGATGACCGCGTGGCCGACCTCGTGGGCAATGATGTCGAAGTCGAGACTGAACGGCAGGGTCCGGCCGTCCGCATCGGTCTGACTGCCCAGTTCAAGGAAGCCGTAGCCGTACTGGGCATTGTTCCAGTCCGACAAAATGTCGATCTCCAGGCGGTCGTAGTGATCGCTGAAATGCCACGCCAACGAATGGCCGAGGTAATTCTCCCATATGTCCAAGGTGAAGCGCGCGCAGCCGAATGCGTGGGCGGCCTCGAAGCCCGGCATTCCCGGGCGATAGTGATCGAAATTGCCCCGCCGATCCGGAACGGCCGGCGCCACGATCCGGCCCTGCCAGGGCGGAAGATATAGGAACGGCGTTCCAAGCGGACCGATGTTGAGGCCATAGGGGCGGGACTTCCGGTCCGGCACGATGACATACATGCTGTCGTCCGACGGGCCGACACGAAGGCTGCCTTCAGGCGACGAGACGGTGATGATTTCGGGGCGGGAAAAGTCGTCCTCGTACGGAGGCTGAACGAAGAGCCTGAACCGCGTGCCGCCCATCCGAACCCCTCGCCGATGGAGTGTTCAATGTAACATAGCAATATTGACCTGGCGAGAGCTTTGCGAAAACCAGGTTATTCTGAAATTTCTTCGGGACGTTGCATCAAATCGGCGGATCCCATAACTTCCATCAACTTCTGATAGCGAGGATGAGAGCGGATCGACTCCAGATCCGCATCGTTCATGAACCACAATTTCATATCGCTGCCGACATGCGGCGCCCAGGTTTGCAGAAGATCAATCGCCCGTTCAACTTCTCCAAGCTGCGCATACGTGCAGGCGGCGTTGTACTGTATATGCGTGTCGCTTGGATCGGTTGCGATAGACTGCGCGAGCCACGCCAGAGCCCGTTCGTTCTCGCCGAGGAAGGCCAGCACCGTTGCCGCGAGACATGCGCAATTGGCGTTCTCCGGATGCCGCTGAAGTTCTTCCTCGGCTTTCCTGACCGCGACGCGCCCGTAGTTCCTTGCCTCTTCTATCCTGCCGTCGGAGCGCAGCACGCTGACGAGCATCGCCGGCGAGCCGTAATCCGTCGGTTTGACCTCCATGGCGCGCACAAAATACTTCGCGGCAAGCTCGAAGTTGCCATCGGTCACGCAGAATTCGGCATAGAAGCGATTGGCCTCATGGCAATCGGGATTGAGCGCCAACGCCTGGCCCAAGGCCGTGGCAGCGGCGGCGCGGTTGCCGCCGAGCGCAAGCGCAATGCCCTGGGCCGCATGGGCCTCGGCCAGTTGCGGATCGATCGCCAGCGCCTTTTCGGCAGTCGCCAAGATGTCGTCGACCTTGATCTTGTCGCCATAGATCGACTGAAGCCGGATGTCGCAGAACGCGATGCCGGCATAGGCTCGGGCATAGGCGGGGTCGAGTTCGACGGCGCGGAGAAAGTTCTGGCGCGCCATCAGATGGTTCGCCTTGTTGGCGATGTGATAATATTCCCGCCCTCGCAAATAGTGCGTATAGGCCTCGACGTTCTCCGTCGGCGCCTGTTCGATCGCTCTCTTCTCCTCGGGAAGCAGTTTGACCCTGAGCTGGCTGACGACCGCCTTGGCGATCTCATCCTGTACGGCGAATATATCCGTCAGGTCGCGATCGTAGCGTTCGGCCCAGAGATGGCCGTCGGTGGCGCCTTCGATCAGCTCGGCATTGATCCGCACGCGGTTTCCGGCTTTGCGGACGCTGCCCTCGACGATATAGGCGACGCCGAGTTCGCGGGCGATGCGCGCCAGGGGTTGCGTGCTGCGCTTGTAGGAAAAAACCGTATTGCGGCTGATCACGAACAGGCCGGAGACGTTGGACAGGTCGGTGATGATGTCCTCGGTGATGCCGTCGCTGAAATATTCCTGATCGGGATCACTGCTCAGATTGGCAAAGGGAAGGATCGCCACGGACGGCTTGGCGACGGCCGCGCGCGGCTGGCCGCCCCGGGCCGCGGATTCCGCCAGCGGCCCGTTCTGCCCCCAATCGGCAAAAAAGACGTGGACCGGCTGCACGATGTTCTTCACCGTCCGCGGGCCCTGGTCGACGAAACCGAGGTCGAGCTTGTTGGCAACCTCGTTGCGCACCGCGGCCGAGCAGGCGATGCCGCCTGGAACCGCAAGGCCCTGCAGGCGAACCGCCATGTTCACGCCGTCGCCGTGGAAATCGTCGCCGTCGACGATGATGTCGCCGAGGTTGATGCCCATGCGGAACAGGAAGTGGCGGTCTTCCGGCAGTCCGGCGTTGCGCTCGATCATGCCGCGCTGAATCTCGGCGGCACAGCGGGCCGCGTTCAGCACGCTGCCGAACTCGATCAGAAAACCGTCGCCCATCACCTTGAAGATGTGCCCGCCATGCCTGGCGACGGTGGGGTCGAAGAATTCATGGCGGTGGCGGCGGAGGGCCGACAGCGTCTGCTCTTCATTGGCTTCCATGAGGCGGCTGTAGCCGACGACATCGGCGGCGAGGATTGCCGCAAGCCGACGTACAAGCTGCTCCTCGCTCATGGCGCATGCCCTCGATGGCCGATGCCAAAGCTACCCTATCGACGGTTCGGCGGCAACGCCGCTCGACCGACGAAGGACCGTTTGCGGATAAGCCGAAAGCCTTACTCGGCCCCGTTTTTCCGGAACCACTGCACCAGGAAGTCGACGAAGACGCGGACTTTCGCGGGCAAGTAGCGGCGGTGGGGGTAGACGGCGAAGATGCCGCCGCCGCGCGGCAGGCGTTCGTCGAGCACGGGCACCAGGCGGCCGGCGTCGATGTCGGGCTGGGCGATGAAATCGGGCAGCACCGCCCAGCCTAGGCCGGAGACGGCGGCGGCGCGCGCCGCCATCGGGCTGTTGACCTCGATGCGGCCGGTGACCGAGACGGTGCTGGTCTCGCCGTCCTCCCCGACGAAGGGCCAGTTGGACAGCCAACGGCCGTTGGTGTCGATGACACAGGGTTTGTGGGCGAAGTCCTGGGGGCGCGTTGGCATGCCGTATTTGTCGATGACCTCCGGCGACGCGCAAATGCGCACGGAGAAGGGAGAGAGGCGCCGCGCGATGAGGGAGGAACTCTCCAGCCGGGTGATGCGGATGGCGAGGTCGAACCCTTCCTCGACAAGATCGACGAAGCGGTCGTCGAGCTGGATCTCCAGCACGATCTCGGGATGGTCGCGGGCGAAGTCGATCAGCGCCTGGCCGATCGGCGCGTCGGCGAAGGTGCGCGGGGCGGAGAGTTTTATGCGGCCGCGCACGTCGCCGGAGGATTCACGTACCGCGTCGGCAAGGCTGTCGATCTCGCGCACGATCTCGGAGGCGCGGCGAAAATAGGTGTGGCCGGCCTCGGTCAGCGAGAACTGGCGGGTGGTGCGGTTGAGCAGCAGGGCGCCGAGCTCGTCCTCCAGTTCGCGCACATATTTGGAGAGCAGCGCCTTGGAGCGGCCGATCTTTCGCGCGGCGGCGGAAAAACCTTCCGCATCGACCACGTCGAGGAAGGCGCGCATGCGGGTGAGGGTGTCCATCGCGTCAGCCCACTCCCGCATTTGCCAGAATCTTCCGTCCCAGCCGGATCAAAGCGACGTCGCTGTCGGGCGGGCCGACGAGGGAGAGGCCGAAGGGCGCGCCGTGGACAGTGCCGAGCGGCAGCGTGATCTGCGGACAGCCGGAGAGGCCGGCGAGGCACAAAAGATGCAGCGCGCGTTCGCGGTAGTTTTGCAATTCCTCGGGCGGCGTGCTTTTCAGCGGCGAAGCGCCCGGCACGGTGGGCAGCACCAGCACCGCGCCGTCCTTCAGCAGGTCCAGCATCTCGGCGCGGAAGGTATGGCGGCGGATGCGCTCGGCATGGACGGTCTGTTCATCGACCGTCCTGCCATAGCGGAACCGCTCGAGCGTGGCGGGCGCGACCGTGTCGCCGTGCGGTTCGAGCCACGCGCCATGCGCCCCCCAGGCCTCGAAAGCCTGGATGTTGCGAAAGCAGAAATAGAGTTCGTCCGGAGAGGAGGTGAAGGGCAGTGTGGCGCGGTGTTCGATGGGCAGATCGATAAAACTCTTCATGCGCTCATATTCGGCGGTTTCCTCAGGCCCGGCGAGGAACCCTTCCATGGTGTCCAGCGGGACGGCGCGGGTGAGCAGGGCGCGGTGGATGTCGCGGCCGAGCAGGATTTTTCCGACCGCCTCGTAGATCTCGATGTCGGCGGCGAACCAGCCGACCGTATCGAGGGAAGGAGCGAGCGGCATGGTCCCGTCGATCGGGATGCGGCCCTGCGTGGTGCGCAGGCCGATCAGGCCGCAAAAGCTCGCCGGCGCGCGCACCGAGCCGCCTGTGTCGGAACCCAGCGCTATGTCGGCCAGGCCGCCGGCCACTGCCGCCGCCGAGCCGCAGGAAGAGCCGCCGGTGTAGCGCTCAGGCGCCTTCGGATTGATCGGCAGGGGAAAATGCACGTTCTGGCCGAACAGCGAGAACACCAGTTCATCGGTTACCGTCTTGCCGGCGAAACGCGCGCCCGAATCGAGCAGCGCCTTCACGCAGGACGCGCTGCTCGTGGCGGGAACGGCTTCCGCGAATTTTTGCGGATTGCCGCAGCCGGTGCGATAGCCCTCGACGTCGAATATGTCCTTGACGCCCAGCCGCAACCCGTCGAGAAGGCCGGATTCCGCATGGGGAACAGGCACTTGCGGCAGCTCGAGGAAGGCGTTGAGGGCGTCGCGCGTACCAAGCATCGTTCACCGTTTCCCATGTGTCGCGGCAGAATTGTTCACGTCTCGAAGAAATGCAAGCGGGGTGCATTTTTTCGTTGATTGTGACAGCCAAGATTCCTATATCGCGCTTGCCCAAAGTCGCACGTGCCTGTGGGCGTCCCCCGACCCTCGGAATGGCGAGATGTCGGGACGGTACCCGGGAAGTAACGAGCCCGGTCGGTTCAGCGGCCAACCGCCGATCCGAGGACGTCTTGAAGCAACGACGGTGCGGGCCTTTCTGGTCTCTGTCGGCAGTCCAACGCCGACAATTACTGAAGAGGCACACCTTCATTGCCGGCAGTGCGGTTGGGGTCTCCCATCCAAGCCAAGGCAGACAAAGCGAGCGCGGACCGCAGGGTCTTAGCAAGCCGACGCGCGAGATGCGTTTCGTGGTTCCGGGGTCTCCACCGGCTGGCGCCACGCGAACCCGTCTCGCCCCTTTGTCCACCGCGGATGAACGCCCAGAGGGCGGTCCGCACCTTGCATTGAAGCGCGGGAGAGTACCCGCGCGACTGGAGAGACCCGATGGCCACGCAGCGCATCCTCGACTTCCTCGCCACCCGACGACCGAACGGCCCGTGCCTGGTCGTCGACCTCGACGTGGTCCGCGACAATTTCCGCGCCTTCGAGAAGGCGCTGCCGGACAGCAAGATCTATTACGCGGTGAAGGCAAACCCGGCGCCGGAGATCCTGCGCCTGCTTGCCACGATGGGTTCGTCCTTCGACACCGCGAGCGTTGCCGAGGTCGAGATGGCCATGGACGCGGGGGCTCCAGCGGAGCGCATCTCCTTCGGCAACACCATCAAGAAGGAGCGCGACATCCTGCGCGCCTACAATCTGGGCATCCGGCTGTTCGCGGTCGACTGCGTCGAGGAGGTCGAAAAGATCGCCCGCGTCGCGCCCGGCAGCCGCGTGTTCTGCCGCGTGCTCACCGACGGCGAAGGCGCCGAGTGGCCGCTGTCGCGAAAATTCGGCTGCGTGCCGGCGATGGCGGTCGACGTGCTGCGCCATGCGAAGTCGCTGGGGCTGGACGCCCATGGCGTGTCGTTCCATGTCGGCTCGCAGCAGTGCGACCTGACGGCGTGGGACCGTGCGCTGGGCGATGCGAAGAAGGTGTTTTCGACGCTGGCCGAGGAAGGCATCGTGCTGAAGATGGTCAATATGGGCGGCGGCTTCCCGACCCGGTATCTGAAGGACGTGCCGGTGGCGCAGGCCTATGGCCAGGCGATCTTCTCGGCGCTGCGCAAGCACTTTGGCAACGACATCCCGGAGACCATCATCGAGCCGGGCCGCGGTATGGTCGGCAATGCCGGCGTCATCAAGTCGGAAGTCGTGCTGATCTCCAAGAAGGCCGACAACGACAATGTGCGCTGGGTTTTCCTCGACATCGGCAAGTTCGGCGGTCTCGCCGAGACCATGGACGAGGCGATCCGCTATCCGATCGTGACCGCGCGGGATCAGGACGAAAAGTCCCCGTGTGTGCTCGCCGGCCCGACCTGCGACTCGGCCGACGTGATGTACGAGAAGACGCCCTATCCGCTGCCGCTGTCACTGACCATCGGCGACGAGGTGCTGATCGAAGGCACCGGCGCCTATACGACCACCTATTCGGCGGTCGCCTTCAACGGCTTCGAGCCGCTCCGATCCTACGTGATCTGACGGGCTTTTAGCCCCTCAGATCACTTCCCGAACGCCGGCGCTCTGTTGCCGGCGACGGGTTCGCTTGTGGAACAGACCTCTGCGGGTGAAGGATTTTCTTGAAATGAATGCCGAAAAAGACATTGCAGTTATGGGTGCCGCGTTGGCGCGCGGACTCTCCCCCCTTGAGGGGGAGATGGGCGGCAGCCCAGAGGGGGTAACCTCAGAAGGCACCGCCAATATGCGAAGAACTGCCGAGGCGACCCCCACCGGCGGCTTCGCCACCTCCCCCTCAAGGGGGGAGGGGAGCGCCGCGCATGTCATCATCGCCGAGACCGCCGCCGATGTCGGTGCGCGCGAGATGTTGCTCGACCGCGCCATGGGCGCGGGCCGCAAGCGCAAGTCGTCGGAAAAATTGCGGCGCGGCCGCCGGCCTTCCGAAGGGCTGGCGTTCGTCGCGCGTGACGCGGACGAGCATGTCGTGGGGACGGTCCGGTTGTGGGATGTGCGATTTGCTGTCTCCCCCCTTGAGGGGGAGATGGGCGGCAGCCCAGAGGGGGTAACCTCAGAAGGCACCGCCGACATGCAGCGCACTGCCGCACTGACCCCACCCGGCCGCTTCGCGGCCACCCTCCCCCCAAGGGGGAGGGATAAGTCGGCGCTCCTGCTCGGTCCGCTCGCCGTCGATCCGTCGGTGAAATCCGCCGGCATCGGCTCGGCGTTGATGCTGCACGCTATCGCGGAAGCGAAGCGGCTGGGGCATGGCGCGATCCTGCTCGTGGGCGACGCGCCGTATTATGCGCGGTTCGGCTTCTCGGCGGAGAAGACCGGCCGGCTCGCAATGCCTGGTCCTTATGAGCGTCACCGCTTCCTGGCGCTGGAACTCGCGGGCGGTGCGTTGGATGGAGCACATGGCGTGCTCAGGCCCGCGGGGCGCAAGGTGAAGGCGCACATGGAACTCGCGCGGGCCGCGTAAGTTACAACCTCATGAACAAGGACCGGGCCGGTATAGCGCGGTCCGACGGCCGTCTCCGGCGGAGTGGGGTGGAGATGGCCGTTCCCCTCATTATCTCCAGCCCCCGCCAGACCTAAAGCGATACGGTTATACCAGTGGCTGCTTCCTTTGATCGTCGGTCAAGGCAAATGACCTCGGCATTACAGCAACTGGCTCAATGCCATGGCGACCGACATGTCACCGGTGACCTTGATCTTGCCGGTCATGAAGGCCATGGTCGGGCTCAGATCGCCCGACATCAGCGCCTCGAGATTGTCCAGCGACAGCGAAATGGTGCAGTCCGTCTCGGCGTCGGTGGTGGAAATGGTGTTGCGGTCGACGACGATCACGCCGTCCTTGCCCAGGTCGAACTTCACCGACTTCTCGAAATCCGATTTCTCGACACGCGGCCGCAGCCGGTCGACGATGTCCTGGGCGCCCATTTTCAGTCTCCTGGTTGGCGTGGCCGGCAGATGGTCTTGCCGTCCAAAATAGTGTGCCCCGTCCCCTCGGCAATCGTGCTTCGGGTCAAACGAGCGGATGCAAATCAGATGGAAGAGGGTTACGTCAGCCGGATGTCGGCGGTCAACCTGTCCCGTCGGTCTGCGACAATTCGTGGGGAAGCGTGCTGCCAGACGGCTCAGTGCGCCGGGGCCGCCTCGTGGCCGGCCTCACCGGCTTCAGCGTTCGCGGCGGGCTTTTCGGCGACCGGCTTGCGGCGCTTGACCGCGTTGTCGCGGATTTCGTCCTTGGTGAGGTAATCCACCTGCTCGACCAGCACGTCTTCCACGAGGTCCTGCTTGACGCGCTTGTTGATGCCGTCGCGGATGCCCTTGCGAAAAGCGTCCAGATCGAGCGCCGGTGTTTTCGAAAAATCCAGCGCCGCCATGGAATAGATGTAGGAGTAGACCACATCGGTGATCAGCGCGTCTGCCGGCACGGTCAGCTTGCGCAGTTCCGAGGGATCGACCGTGTAGACGAGCCGGGCGAGAAAATAACCCTCGACCTTCGAATCGCGGATCATCGGAACGGAGATCACGTCGGTCTTCACATAGTCGAGCCCGCCCATCAGCGAAGGTGCTGCGACTTCCGTCCCGGATTTCGCGCCAGCCGACTGGAAGGAATAAAACACCGCGCCCAGGGTGGCGGCGCAGATCCAGACTGCGGCAAGCGCGAACTTGATCAAGTGCTCCACCCGAACTCGCCGGCGGAATAGGTGCCGTCCGCCTCGGCATGGCGAATGGCGTCGCGCATCAGCGTGGCGACTTCGTTGACCGCGTTGAGATGGGCGCGGATGGCCGACTCGTTGCGGGCGAGAGTCTCGCGCAGGCGCTGCAGGCCGTCGCGATGCTCGGCGATCATGTCGGACTCGCCCATGCCCTTCATGGCGCGGGTGAGTTCGTAGAGGTGGCGGCTTTTCCGCGCGTTCGAGGACTGGAGGTCGAAACCGCGGTCGTTCTTCAGCCCGTGGGTTTCCGCTTCCACGGCCTCCTCAATGCGGCCGATGATGATCGACAGGCTGGCGGGGCGCGCGGCCGGAGGGGTCTCGACGGCCATCGGGCGGATGGCGGGAACCTCCGCAGTGTACTCGGTCATGTAACGCTCCTGTACGGCTTTGGGCTCTCGGCGGCATCGCCGCCGCTGTCGCGCAGCGTGTTTGCCGCCTTGCGCTGAAGTTCCTGCACCAGCGCGTCGGACAAAGCGGCCTGGCGGTCTTCCTCGGTCCGCTCCGGACCGCGCGAGACCGGGCCGATGGACTTGACTGTCTTGCCCTCGACATAGTGGTCGGCAAGCAGATGTGAGGCGATGCCGATGCCGCCGCGCTCGGTCATCACGTCGGCGATCTTGCCGGCCATCATCGATTTCCACATGTCGCCGGCAAGGCCCTTTCCGTAGACCTGCTCTGCATCCTTGGGCAGCATGTTCTGGACGAAGGTTTGCAGCACGACGGATTCGAATTTCTTGAAGGCCTCGGCCTGGCCGGTCGGGTCGGGGCCGCGCGAGGCACCCGTGCCGGAAGGAGAGCCGACGCTGAAGGCGGCGTCCGTGCCGGTCGGGGCCGTTGTGCCGGTACGCCGGGCGAGTGCGGCACGCGCCGCATCCAGTCCGGACGGCTCGACGGCGCGGGCGACGTCGAGAACGATGTCGCTGGGCGGGGAAATGGCCAAGGAGAACGCTCCTCCGGTTTTGATGGGGGTATTGTGGACGCGAAAGCTTGCGGGAGCCTTGCCGGCTTACCCTCCCCCTTGAGGGGAGGGTCGGTGAGCGGTCGGAGCGAAGCGGAGATCGCGAACCGGGGAGGGATCGCTGCAGGATGTAGCCGCAACGACCCCTCCCGGCCGCCTCGCGGCCACCCTCTCCTCAAGGGGGAGGGTTAGGTCGGGGCTGTCTTGCGCGCCAGCAATTCCAGCAAATCGCGCTCGGTCTTGCTGCGTTCGTCGGCGCGGCTTGCCTCGCGCCAGGCGCGTTCGATCATGTTGGCGCGGGCGGTGGCGATCGCGACGCGCTGCGCCTCGGTCTCGGCCAGCCGCAGATTGGCGCGCTCCTTGCCGAGCGCCGTCGCGATGCCGCGGTTGTAGACGTCCGGGAAAGTCATCGCCATGGAGCCTTCGGCGTCGAAACGGGTTACAAGTTCCTCGGCATCGGTGTGAGCGGCGGCGGCGGCCGCGACATGGCCGGCATGGCGGGTCTCGTGCAGGGCTTTCAGTTTTTCCTGCACGGTGAGCAGTTTTCGCAGGCGTTTTTCGCGTTCCGCCATGTCAGATTTTCTCCGGGCCGGGTCGGTGCGAAGCCGCCATTCCTAGTTTCCAAAACTTGCAGCGAGAAAACCGTCGGCGAACAGGCTGAGCATGGTGGCGATGCCGAAATAGAAGAGGATCAGACCGCCGGCGATGACCATCGGCAGCGAGATGAAGTAGACGGGAATTTGCGGCACCAGCTTGTTGACGAAGCCGATGGTCAGATTGACGAGCAGCGCATAGGCGATGAACGGGCTGCCGAGGCGGAGCGCGATCATGAAGGACTCGCCCATCGTGTCGGCGACGTTGACGAGTGCCGCACGCGGATTGAACAGCGCGTTGAGCGGCGCGACCTCGTAGGACCGCACCAGCGCCTTGACGATCTCGTGGTGGAAATCGAAGACGAACAGCAGGAGCAGCGCCGAGAACGAGATGATCTCGCCGAGCGGCGCCTGCGGTTCGCCGTTTTCGATACCCGGGCCGGCGACCCCGCCATAGCCGACCAGCATGGCGATGGCCGAGCCCATGAACGACAGCGCCATCATGTAGAGCCGCGCCAGAAGGCCGATCAGGCTGCCCGTGAGCAGCTCGGAGACCACCATCGGCGCCAGCACCGCCGGTTCGCGGCTGACCGAGGGCAGTATCTGGTCCCACAGATGGACGAGCAGCGCGCCTGACGCGGCCACCGCCACGAACAGCCGCACCTGCATCGGCACGCGGGCACTGGACAGGCCCGGCATGATCATGAAGCAGCCGCCGATGCGGCAGAAGGCGAGGAAAGCCGCGATGACGATGCTTTCGGGGAGGGCGGTCACGAAATCGTGCCGAGGATGCGTATCTCGACGCCCTTGGCGATCTCGACATGGGAGAGCACCGGCAGCGTCGTGTAGAGCCGTTCGATGATCATGCGCACATAGGGGCGGGCGTCCGGGGCGGTGACGATGACAAAACGCTCGCCGGCTTCCATATGCGCCCTGATCGACTTCGCGGCATCCTGGCCGAATTCCTCCAACTGGCGCGGGTCGATGTCGAATTCGCGGATCTCGCCCTTGGCGTCGCGCTTCAGGCTCTGGTGGAAGGCCAGGTCCCAGCGGTTGCCGAGGCGCAGCACCTTGAGCACGCCTCCCTCGGAAAGGTCGCCGCAGATCTGCTGGGCCATGCGCACGCGCACATGCTCGACGATCTGCTCGGTACGGCGCACATGCGGCGCGATCTCGGCGATGGCCTCGATGATCAAATGCAGGTTGCGGATCGACACGCGCTCGGCCAGCAGCAGCTTCAGCACCGCCTGCAGGCCGGGGTAGGAGATGTGCGAGGTGCAGATCTCGTCGGCGAGCTTTTTGTATTCCGGGTCCTGGCGGTCGAGCAGCGCCTTCATGTCCTTGTAGGAGAGAAGCTGCGGCAGGTTGTTGCGGATCACCTCGGAGAGGTGCGTGAGCAGCACCGACATGTTGTCGGCATAGGTGTATTGCTCCCGCTTCAGGTCCTCCGCGAACATCTCGGGGACGGAATAGGCGCGCATGCCGAAGGCCGGCTCGCGCACCTCCTCGCCGGGGATGTCCGGCGTATCGCGCTTGCCCAAGAGCACCATCAGTTCGCCGACGCGCACCTGATGCTCGGCCACCACCGTGCCGTGGATCTTGATCTGGTAGCTCTTGCTCTGCAGGGCGAGGTCGTCCGTGAGTTTCACCTCGGGCACGACGAAGCCGTATTGCGAAGCGAATTTCTTGCGCATCTTGGCCATGCGGAAGGCTAGTTCCTGATGCGAGACCAGCAGTTTTGTCGAGAGCTGCTTGCCGATCAAAAGTTCGATTTCGGCGGTCTTGAGCGAGGCTTTTACAGAATTCTTCTCCTCGTCCTCCTTGGTCGCGGTCTCATGGGCCGCGAGCGCTGCCTTGGCCTCCTGCTCGCGCCTGTGGCGCAGCGGGATGATGTAGCCGATCGCCGCCATGGCCGCCGCCAGCGTGACGAAGGGGAACATCGGCAGGCCGGGCATCAGCGACAGGAGCACCAGCAGGCCGGCGGCGACGTAAAGCGCGCGCGGATAGGCGCCGAGCTGCCCGAACACCGCCTGGTCGGCGGAACCGCGCGTGCCGCCCTTGGAGACCAGCAGGCCGGCGGCCAGCGAGACGATAAGCGCCGGGATCTGGGTGACCAGGCCGTCGCCGACCGACAGTTTTATGAACACGTCGGAGGCTTCCGCCATGCCCATGTCGTGGCGGAAATAGCCGATGGCGATGCCGCCGACGATGTTGATGGCGGTGATGATCAGGCCGGCGATGGCGTCGCCGCGCACGAATTTCGAGGCGCCGTCCATCGAGCCGAAGAAGGAACTCTCCTCCTCCAGCTCGCGGCGGCGCAACTGCGCGGTCTTGTCGTCGATGACGCCTGCGGAAAGGTCCGCGTCGATCGACATCTGCTTGCCAGGGATGGCGTCCAGCGTGAAGCGGGCGCCGACCTCGGCGATACGGGTGGCGCCCTTGGTGATGACGATGAAATTGACGATGATCAGGATCAGGAAGACGATCAGGCCGATGACGAAATCGCCGCTCATGACGAGCTGCGAAAAGCCGCTGATGATGTAGCCGGCGGCGTGCGTGCCCTCGCTGCCATGCGACAGGATCATGCGGGTCGTCGCGATGTTGAGCGAAAGCCGCAGCATGGTGGCGATCAGCAGGATCGTCGGGAAGGACGAGAAATCCAGCGGCCGCTGAATCCACAGCGCCACCATCAGGATCAGCACCGACAGCGCGATCGAGAAGGCAAGGCCGATGTCGATCATGAAGGCGGGGATCGGCAGGAACAGCACCGCCAGGATGACGACGATGCCCAGCGCGAAGAAGACGTCGCGGGCGCTCCGGGCGGCCGGCGCGGGGGAGAGGGTTTCTGAAATCGCCATAGGGACGGACCAACCATGTCCGGACGCCCATCGCGCCCGTGTCGAGGCTAGCGGCGCAAGCTTGTGCGAGGATGGCAGATATGGCCGGTGGGCCGGCGGGTATCGGACCGCGCTGAGGCGCGGTTCGATCCACGGGGAAACGCTTAGCTCGACGGCGTTTCATTTCCGGTGTGTGGTTTTCTCCGCCGCCCGACGGCAATTGCCGAATGGTGGCCGGCCTGCTAATTTTTTCGGGTCAGGCGGTGAGATAGCGTTCCTGGCCTCCTCAAACTGAAAACAAGGTCCATGGCGTCTTCTCCGATCCGTTTCTCCAATCTCAAGATGGAATATTCCCCCTATCCGTTCGGAGTGATCGCGCCGGTCTTCGACGAAGCGCTCTATACGGAACTGCTCGATACATTTCCGCCGATGGAGCTTTTTCAGTTCCATTCCAAATTCGGGAACAAATATTCCCTGTCGGAGAAGAGCAATCGCCCGCAATATGAGAAGTTCATCGCCTCGCATCCGGCGTGGCGGCGAGTCCATTCCTACGTGAAGAGCGACGACTTCGTCTTTTCGGTCCTCGACGGTTTGCGCAAGCAGAACGTCGATCTCGGCCTGACGCGCGCCGGCCAGTCGCGGGCCAAGAGAGTCCGTAAGACGCTGAAGAGCCTGATGCAGGGCAAGCTGCCCACGGTGGAAAGGCCGCTCTATTCCCGCTTCGAATTTTCGGCCCTGCCGGCCGACGGCGGCGTCGTCATCCCGCACACCGATTCGCCCGGCAAATTCGTCACGATCGTCTTCTCGATGGTGAAGCCCGGCGAATGGACAGACAATTGGGGCGGCGGCACCGACCTGCTCGTGGCGAAGGACGTGAGCAAGAGCTACAATTTTATGAACGCCCAGGTGCCTTACGAGGAAACCGACACCATCGCCACGGTGCCCTACAAGACCAACCAGGCGATGATCTTCGTGAAGACCCATAACTCGCTTCACGGCGTCCGCAAGATGGAAGGGCCGCAGGGCGCCGTGCGCCGCACGCTCACCGTGGTCATCGAGCGCGGCTAGGGCTTTTCGCGAAACAGGTGATGACTTGGGTTTCTCCTTAAGCAAGCTTTTCCGCAAAAAACCTCGCGAAAGACGCTCGACCGCGTCGCTCAAGGCAATTGCGGCCGCCGACGGAACGATCGCGTTCTACGCCGGAAAGTCGGCGGGCCGGCCGCGCTTCGTCTATCGCCGCCTTGCCCAGGCGCTCGACGCGGCGGCAAGCACGGCGGATCGTGCGGCCGCCATCCAGTCGTTCCGCGACGAGATCAAGACGAGTGGCAGCCGCGGCGAGGGGCTGAAGCTGCGCATGGTCCTGCCGCCTTTCCTGGAGAAACGGCTGCGACCCGACGAGCGCGCCGAGCTCGAGCCCTGGCTCGCGTCGCTGCGGGCCAGGCGCGGCCGGCTGCGCGATGCCTTCCCCGACTGCGCCGACGAGTTCAGCCTCGCGCCGGCGTTCCTCGACAGCGCGCTCGGTGTCGAAAAACTTGCCGTGATCGAGCGGCGGACCCGCATCTTCACGATGGGCTCCTGCTTTGCGCGCAACATCGCGGTCTTCCTTCAGGCGAACAGCTACACGGCCGAAGCCTTCATGCAGACCGAGGACCTGAACTCGCCGTTTTCCAACGCGCGCATGTTGAGCGTCGCCTCGGCGCCGGCCGGCGAGCGCCAGGCCTTCGTCGCCGGCTGGATCGAGACGCTCTATCCCGACGAGAGTTCCGAGCGCCGTGCGGCCCGGCGCGACGAGGCGCTCGGGCGCCTTGCCGGGCTTGCCCAATCGATTGCATCAGCCGAGGTCGTCATCGTCACGATCGGCAGCGCGCTCGATTTTTTCCTTCCCGCCGGCGCGCCGGCAGGCGGCACGACGCTGGCAGGCGAGGTCGCGCCAAAATTCCTGCTGCTCGCCGACACCGAGGATGCCGACAAGCGGGCGGGCCTTGCCCAGCGCCTCAAGGCGCAGGGCGCGACATTCAGGCTGGGGACTTTCGCGGAATCGAAAACCGCGATCAGCCGCTTCTACAGCGCGGTCCGCGCGCTCAATCCGCATGCGCTCTGCTTGTTCACGCTTTCGCCGGTGCCGATGGACAGCGCCATCGGCCTGCATAAGGCAACTCCCGGCGGCGCGGCCGAAATCGACTGCGTCAGCAAGTCGACGCTGCGGGCAGCGCTCCACGAGGCGATGGCCGCATGGATCGCGACCGATCCGGCAGTCCGTTATTTCCCCTCCTACGAAATCGTCCGCTGGATCGCGCCCAACCTGCCGATCCAGACGTTCGGAGCCGAGGACGCCTCCGCCCGCCACGTCTCGGAACAGGTGCTGAACGGCGTCTGCGACTATTTCCTCGACCGCTTCGGAGCGGACCGCGCCAACACAAGCCGGGACCCGCAATCAATGACATCGAATCATCCGATGGAACTGATCAAGTAAGTTCTGCGCACCGCAACGCACCTTCATCCCATGGTCCGGCGCACTTCGACGCCGTCCAGGTCAGCCCTCGGGTCCGAAGGAAATGCAACCCGCAGACATTCCTTGACTCCTTTGGGAGCGGATACTTACACGTGCCTCAATTTTCAAATCGATAGCCGAAATAGTCTATTTCCCGTTCGCAAAGTCGATGAACCGATTTGCGGGTGTCAGCGTCATAGTAATCACGAAAATCGTAGCGGGGGGCTGCTTTCATGTGACCCAATGTCGGGTGCGGGAGGTTCAACCGATCACACACCGACTTAAAATCGGCCCCGAGCGTTTCATAGCGGCCGACGAAATCGACCACGATACGATCACCGCTGGCATAGACTGGCCAAGTATCGGCAAGTTCCCGCCATCCTGCGAGTGGGCCCGTGCCTTCGATGAGCTTCTGCACAAAAGCAGAGAAGGGTTCGCGTCCCGCCTCGGACTTCCCCCTTAGAAAGAGGTACATCGATACCGTTCGCTCGTAGGGATTGCGAACAAAAGTGAATTTGAAATGCCGCTCCCAAGCTTTCTCGTCGAATGCCTGCACTTGCTTCGCGCGCGGATGGTCGACTTTGGGCCCAAAACAACCGCGATACGTCTTGCTTTGCAAGCCAAGAACCCGTCTCTGCCATTCTGGGCCGATTCCCAGCGCTGCAAAGACACTCAAAGGCTGACGTAGTTGCAGAGCATCCAGACGCGCCCGAAAATTTGGCCGAACGTTAGCCGTCAGTCGCTCGTCCTCAGAGCCCAACAGAATGTCGCGTGGCCCCAAATGCGGGACAAGCGCCATGTTTATGGAACTCCCTGCCGTCTTCGGGCAATGAAGGAAAGTGAATTTGTGCCGGTACGATATGATCAAGTGATGTGCTGTCCACGTCGATTTGTTTGGAGAGGTTTCGCTGCTTGCAGGTGGAAGTCTGCCTCTGGTTACCCTGCCTCCGGAAGCAGCAACCGGGTAAGCTAGGTATCATCGAGTACCCTGCCGTCAAGGCTGGAATAGAGCGTCGCCGATTGTAGAAGTCGAGATGTTCTCCAACCAGTGCGCAGGCCTCTCTATCGCTGTCGCGGGCCTTGGGATAGGCCTCCTCGTATTTTTGCCGAGTAGATTGAATCATTCCAATTGCCGTTTGGCGCGGCGATCCACATGGGTCCGAAGGACGGGCAAGAACGTGCCCTGGCAGACGAGCAGATCGGGCCGGTTTCCCGGTCAGGCGGCCTGACAGCCGCTGAACGCAAACCGAAGGTCCGGGCTGGTTTGGGCCAAATCCATCGGGCTTGGTTTCGTCCGGACCACCAGCCCGAACTTCGCCGAGCCGTCGACCTTGCCGCAAACCATCGTGGGCACGATGGTCCAATCAAACCAAAAAACGCTCTAGAACCCCGTCTCGATGCGCTCGAATATGACGTTGGAGAAAGCTGTGATCTGGCCGCCGATGTAGGGGCCGGTGAAGGCGATGACCAGGAGGATGGCGACGATCTTCGGGACGAAGGTCAGCGTGATCTCCTGGATCTGCGTCAGCGCTTGAACCAGCGCGATGCCGATGCCGACGATCATGGCGACGCCAACCGCCGGTCCGCAGGCCGTGAGCACGGTCCAGATGGCGAACTGGACGATGTCGAGCGCATCTGCCTCGTTCATGCGTTCCCCTCCGGTGCCAGTTGGCTGCAAATGCTGTGCGACATCGCCGCAAGCACGCTAGTTGGTCGCGGAGATGACGATGCCCGCGCCCACGGGGATCTCCTTGCCGCTGACCAGCACGGCGACGGCGCCGCCGGTGGTCAGCCGGACCTCCTTCACCTCGCCGCTGAGCTTGCCGTCGGCGGAAGTCACCGTGCGCCCGATCAGCGCGTCGGCCTGGGTTAGCGTCGAGGCCTGCAGCAACTGGTCGAGACGGCTGTTGATCTGCACCGACTGTTCGACCTGGCTGAAGGAAGCCAGCTGAGCCACATATTGCGTGGAATCCATCGGGTTAGTCGGGTCCTGGTTCTTCATCTGGGCGACGAGGAGCCGCAGGAAGGACTGGTAGTCGACCGCGGTCTTGGCGGCTGCGTCGTTCGACGTTCTGTTCGGGGTGTTGGTCTGCACCGCATTGACTGGTGTCGTCATCAGGCCCGCGCTCCCATCGCGACCGGACGCGCCATGGCGGCGGCGTCGTTGGCATGTCCCATGGCCTTGGCCTCCAGCCCATAGAGCGAGCGGATGGTCTTCAGCGCCTCGAACACCGACCCCTCGGCGACCAGCGCGTCGACCTGCTTGAGGGCGGAACTGATCTGCGGGTTCTCGAAGCCAGCGATAAGCAATGGCAGCGACTTGCGGAACATCTCCCGAGCCTGTGCCGCGCCTTCCGGCTCCATCAGCATGATCTGCACCATGAAATAGAGCTGGCGCAGCGGCGTGGACGCCTCGGCAGCCTGAATGACATGGCTCTCCAGCAGGAACTGTACGTCGTTGAGGAGTTCGATCGTCACCTTGCGGTCGGCCCTAACGACGGCACCGTTCAGATAGATCTTCTCGTTCGGCTTCAGCGAAATCTTCAGCGTGGGTTTCATCGTATTCCGTCCCGGATGATCTGCGAAACCTCGATAAGGCCTTCGAAATTCTGCGACCGGCCTTGCCGAACCTCCTCCGCCTCGCGCAACAGCCACAGACCGATCGAGATCAGGTTGGCCCGCAACTCCTTGGGCAAGGCATTGTCGGCATTGCCGAGATCCTCGACGAAAGTCGTCCACAGCCGATTGGTGAAATGCAGGGCCTCGATTGCCTTGAGCGAATTGGCGCCGGCCTGCCTGGCCTCGTCCAGCAACGCAATGGAGCGATTGAGAAGCTGGCGCTCCCGATCCCGCGCGTCGGCGACCGAGTCGGTCTGAATGTCGGCATAGGAGAATTGGTACATATTTGGGTTTGCCGTCGCTCGGGTTAGCTGATGTAACGCAGGATGCTGAGTTGCTGGAGACGGGCGGTCAGTGCGTAAGAGGCCTCGATCTGGCCGAGCAGGGCGTCGACGCGGGTCTTGGCTTCATAAGGGTCGACGCCGACCATGTCGCCGATCTGGCGCTCGAACAGGTCGATCTGCACTTTGAGCCGGTCGCTGGCGTCGCTGACGCGCTTCTGGATAATGCCGGTGGTGGCCTGCAGGTTGCCGATATTGCCGACTGCCTGGCCGACCAGATTGACCGCCTTGTCCAGAAGCGCCTGCCGCGCGCCGGGACCGATGTTGCTGTCGAACAGGTCGCTGATCGTCGCCGCCGCCATGGCGAGCTTGCGGATGCCGGGGTCGTTGGCGCTGACGGAGGTCTCCGTGGTGTCGGAGAGCGTGACACGGCTGACGATGCGCTGGTCGGTGGCGTCCGACCAGTTGGCCGCCCAGCCGGCGCCGAGGAATTGCGGCTCGACGGCCGCGGTGAGGAAGGCGTCCATCTCGGCGGCGGTGATGGAGGCGGCTGCCGGATCGGTCTTGGCGAAGCCGAAATGCGACTGGAAGGCGGCATCGAAGGCTGCCTTGGCCGTCGAGCTGGGTGCGGAGAAATCGTCGATCGGCGTCACGTCGGTGTTGGTGCCGGCGAAGATGTGTTCGCCGTTGAAGCTGGTGTTGAGGATGCTGGTCAGTTCCTGCAGCATGATTTTGGCGCTGGACTGGGTGACGTTGCCGACGGCGTCTCCCGAAGAACTGGTGGTCAGCGTCGAGAGGAAGGTCTGTGCGGCATCGTTGATCTGCTTCAGGGAGTCCTGCGTGGTTTTCAAACGCGACGAGATCAGCGTGTTGGAATCGACAATGCCCTGCGTGCGGTCGAAATCGCGCGTGAAGGACACGGTCTGCGACGTGCGTGCGCCGAGCGCCAGGCCGGTGTCGGCCATTTGGCCGGTCTGCAGTTCTTTCTGCGCCTTGGTCAGTTCGGCCTGGGCACGGACCAGCGAATAGCGCAGCGATTGCGAGAGGGCGGCGGTCGATACGGACATGGTTTTCATGCCGCTATCTCACCGCTGCCAGGAGGGCCGCCAGCATCTCGTCGACCGCCTTGATGATGCGGGCGGAAGCCTCGTAGGTGTGTTCGAGATCGAGCAGCAGCGACATCTCGGCGTCGACATTGACGCCGGTGTCGTTCGACAGAGCCTCCTGCGTGCGTGCCGCCAGTGCCTCCTTGGCTTCGGCGCCTTCCGAGGCGTCCTTGCGCACCGCCTGAAACCAGCCGACCGAAGCGGTCGAGAAATTGCTCAGGCTTATGTTGGAGGTAAGGCCGACCGACGGATCGAAGGCCATCGGCCGGTCCATGCGGTCGCCATAGGCGATGAGAAGGTCGGCGAAGCTCGCGTTGCCATCGATGTTGACGACATAGGCCGTGCCGTTGGCGCCGCCGTCGCGCAGCAGTTCGGGATTGCCGCCGACGCTGGAATCGAAGGCCGCGCTGATCCTGATGGAGCCTGCCAGACCGTCGACCAGCGTGCTGGCGGCGGGCATGGCCGGCGCGCCGGGCCAGGTGAACAGGCCCGGTCTGTCGGCCACGGCGGTGCCGGTCTCGGCGAAGGCGGTGACAAGCCCGCGTGCAATCTCGTCAAGCTGGCCCTGCATCCTGGTGGCGACGCCGTCGCGCAACTGCACCATGCCGGCGATCTTGCCCGAGGCGTCGGTGTTGCCGCCGCTGCCGAGGCCAACCGGCACGCCGTCTATGTAGACCGGGTTGCCGGCGCTGCCCGCCCCATAGGAGGTGGAGGCCTGGAAGGAGGCGGTGCGCGGCACCTGCTCGAACAGCGTCGCGCCGTCCTTGGTCATCAGCACCATGTCGTTGTCGCCGCGCGTAAGCGTCGACAGAGGCACGTATTCGGCGATTTTCTTCAGCAGCGCATCGCGCTGGTCGAGCGCGTCGTTGACGTTGCGGCCGGCGCGGGTGCCCGTGGTGACCGCCGTATTGACGTCCTTGAACTCGGCGAGCAGCCCGTTCAACTCATCGACGGCGGCGGCGATCTGGCCATCCATGTCGACCCGGAACGACTGGATCGCAGCCGTGCCGCTGTTCAATGTACGCACGACCTGGCGCGCCGCATCGATAGCGTTTTCCGCGAGCGTGCGGTTCGACGGGGATGCCGAATAGGTCTGCAAGGCCTGCTGGAACTTGCCGATTGCCGTGGCGGCCGTCGTGCTGTTGTCGACGCCGTTGACGGAGATTTCGAGCTGCTCCAGCCCGCTGGAGAGCGTGCTCTGGCCGCTCCAGGAGGAGAGGGCGGAAAGGTTCTGGCGGAACAGCTGCTCGTTGGTGGCGCGCTGGACGTCGACGACGCGGGCGCCCGGCGCCAGGCTGGATACGATGGCGACGCGCCTGGTGTAGTCGGGGTTCTTGCTTTCCTGGACGTTGCGCGAAACGACGCTGGTCTGGCGCCCGTTGTTGAGGAGCGATGACTGCGCAATGCTGAGGGCGGAGGAAAGCGACATTCGTACTGACTTTCAGGCGGCCCGCTTCGCCGCTGGCGCCCGCGGGCGCCGCGGCCGCGCGGCTACCTCTTGAGATTGACGAGGACGTCCATCAGATCGGCGCCGGTCTGGAACACCTTGGAATTGGCCGTGTAGCTGCGCTGCGACTCGATCATGTTGGTGAGTTCTTCGGCCACGTCGACATTGGAGCTTTCGAGCGCGCCCGACACGATTGCGCCGTTGGAGCCTTCGCCGGGGAAGCCGACCTGCACCGAACCCGACATCGTGCTTTCGGAGAAGACGTTGCCGGGAAGCACATTGAGCTGGTCTGGGCTTTGCACGCTGGCGAGCGGGATGCGGTAGAGATCCTTGATCGAGCCATCGCTGAACTGGGCGTAGACGGTGCCGTCGCTGGCGATTTCCACGGTGTCGATCGTGCTTGGCCCGGAACCGTCGATCTCAGCCTTGCTGACGGTGTAGCTTTCGCCGAGCTGGGTCATCTTGGAGAGGTCGATCGTCAGGCTCTGGCCGCCGGGAACGGCGACGGTGATGTCCTTCGGGCTGGCCGCCGTGAGCTGGCCGGTGGTGCCATCGAAGGACAGCGTCTGTGTGGAAAGCGCCGGCTGGCTGTAGGGGAAGGACGTGTTCGGCGCGGCGTCAGCCTGGTTGTAGATGGTGACTTCCCAGGTGTTGTCGGCGGTCTTGGTGCTGTAGACGTCGAGCAGGACCTCGCGGCCGAGATTGTCATAGGCGAGCAGCGAGGATTTCGCCGTAAATTCCGCAGTGGCCGCGTTTTGCGACGGCCGGGCGGCAGCGGGCACGGCATCGGCGCTCGCAGGCAGATTGGCGCTGAAGATGCCGAGCTTGCTCGGCGCGGCGGTCGTCTCGTTGATCTTGACGCTGACGGCTTCGAGGCCGCCAAAACCGTTGGCATTGGCGCTGGGGATGCCGTTGGCGTAGCTGTATCCCATCAGCTGGAAGCCGGCGGCGTTGACCAGGCGGCCTTCATCGTCCGGCGTGAAGGCGCCGGCGCGGGTCATGAAGGTCTGACCGTCCGCATCCTGGACGATGAAGAAGCCGTCGCCGTTGATGGCGAGGTCGTTGGACGAGGTGGTGAAGCGCAGGTCGCCTTGTTGCGAGATGGCGTTTCGCACAGTCGTGGTGACGCCGCCGGACGTGTAGTTGCTGCCGGTGGAGGGTATGATCAGCGACGAGAACTCGGTGCTCGAGCGCTTGTAGCCGGTGGTGTTCGAATTGGCGATATTGTCCGAGACGGAAGAAAGCCGGTTGGCCTGGGCGTTCATGCCCGAGACGCCGGTGCGCATCATTCCATACAGGCTCATCGGGAGGTCTCCTCAAAATCCATGCCGCTGGACCCGAGGCTAGCCCTTTTGTCTTGCGCGAGGCTGTCGGCACGACCGCCTGGCGCAGACGATGCCGGTGCGGAACACATCAGACGATCAGCCGATAGCCAAGGAAACGCTTGGAATCGATCGGGTCGAAGCCGAGCCGCTCGCGCAGCTTCTTGCGCAGCTTGCTGATATGGCTCTCGACGACGTTCTCCTCGACCTCCTCGTCGAACAAGCCGTAGATGGCGTTGAACACCTGGGTTTTCGTGACCCGCCTTCCGCTGTTGCTTGCCAGATATTCGAGAATGCGGCGCTCGCGGCGCGGCAGAGGCAGCGGCTGACAGTCGATCTCGGGGTCGCGGCCGTCCATGAAGATGCGCATGCGGCCAATCTCCGCCGGTTTCTGCTCGTCGCTGGCGCGGCGGCGGATCGCACTGATACGCGCGAGAATCTCACGGATGTGCACCGGCTTGCGGATGACGTCGTCGACGCCCGATTCGAACAGCCGCAGCGTGTTTTCAAGCGAATGCTGTTCGCTGAGCGCGATGACCGGCGCGCCTGTGCGGTCACGGATGGTGCGCGGCAGGACGCTTTCGCTGCCGCAATCGCCGATCAGGAATGCCCTGACCGACTTCAAATCCTCGTCGGCGGCGCTGGAGACCCATTCGCCGAACTCGCCTGACTTGAAACCGGTAGTTGCCACCCCCTCCCGGTCGAACAGTGAAGAATACCCTTCGGTGACGAGCTCTCGCTCGTCTACGATTACGATCATCGGCCCCCGCCTTTCGAATCATTCGCAGCGATCTGTGCCGCAAGGGGTAGTCGCGACGGTCACCCCGAAATATCGCTATTTCTTGTGGATAGTTTTTCGGGAGTCTTCTCCCTTAAAGGTTGTATCAGCCATTTGCCGGTTGTGGGGGCGGCCTTGACATTGCGACCGGGTGCGGTGGACAGCGGGTCCGGCCGGAGTGAACTCGAATACCTTGGACGGATGCGCTCGTTTTAGTTGCAGAACGAGCGTGCGTTGGCGGTCCATTTGCCAAAGCCGGTGGCGACCATGTTGGCGATGACGCGGCATACATAACGCTTCTGCGCGGGATCGTTGTCGGGGCCGGCATGATAGCGTGCGACGGCCATCGACCATGTCTCGTGACGGGCATGAAGCCGTGCCAGAAAACGCGCGGCGTAGTCGACGTTCTTGCGCGGATCGAGCATATCGCCGACGCTTGCGAAATGCTGCGAATGATAATGGTGGTTGATCTGCATGCAGCCGAGGTCGATCAGCGTCTTGCCTTCGTTGCGGGCCTTGGCGAAGGCTGCGAGCGCCTGCTGGCGGCTCTGGGGAAACAGCGCTTTTCCCTCTATATTCAAAGCATTGGGCTGTAGGCTTCCCTTATTGCCCGTCTCGGTCAGGCCAACAGCGTAGAGGATGCCGACAGGGACGCCGTAGAGGTCCGCGGCCCGCAGGATCTCCGGTTCACAGGGGTTGCCGGCGGCCGTTGCGGCACCCGCGCTAGATATAAACGCCGCCGCCGCGCCGATCAGAATCGCGCGTGGTCGGGGCGCCGAAAGCGCCCGAAGCATTGTCCTCATGACGTCCTCCTTGCTGGTTGCCCGACCTGCCGCCGCCGTCGCCCGATGCCATGCCGCCGCTCGGCTGGTCGCGGCTTTGAGCCGGCGGCGGCATCGCCTGATCACTTCGAGCGGATGCATTGACTACAATCATAGATTGAACAACAGAGACTTGTTGAACGTCATAGCCCAGCGAGCGTACTGCTTTTTCGATAACCTGCTCTTCGTTCTTCAGGCACTCGTGTGCTTCGCGCGTGGTGACGCTCAGCTCGACTTTCAGTTGTGTTCCGGACATGGTGAGCGTGGCGGTGACGGCCCCCAAATGTTCGGGATTGAGCTGCACCTGGAGGGTCTTCAGGATGGGCTGCGCGCGAAGGAATTGGGACTGTGTCGTCTGTGCAACAGGCGCAGGTCTCCAGGTTGGTTCGGAGAGGATCGAGGCGGCCACGGTTAGGGAAGGGGAGACCGCCAGTGGTGTGGTTTCGGCGGCCGGGACCGGTGCTGTTGCAACGTTTTGTTGAATCGGGCGACGGGAGTCCGGAAGGTTTTCGGCATTGATACCCGGTTCGTCGCTCTTGGCTGCCGGAATGCGAACCGAGACCGGGCGATCCACATCTTCGGGGGGCAACGCCTGGCGTCCCGTCTCCGAGGCAGCCACGGTCGGGGAGAGGGCGTGCCAAGCCATCGGCGGAATCGGTGCGCGGGAGGGCCGCTCTCCGGGAGATATCCGCGTCTCGTCGGGCGAACCGACGGCCTCACCCCGCCGGCTGTCGGGCAAGATGACTGACGGAGTGTCTTCGACCTGCGCGGACTGCCGGGTCACATACCGTGCCACCGACGCCGTCATCTCGACGGCAAATGACGCGGTTGTCGTTTCGGTGGTGGAAACGGCTGCTTCTGGAGGAGCGAATATCCGCGCGCTCACCGTGCGCGGGCCTGGAGGTATCGCAACAGGCTCAGGCGCCGGCTGCGTGTCCGCTGCAACGCCGGTCGGCATTTGCGTCGGCGGCGGGTGTGTCGAAGCACCTGTCCTGCGCCCCGCAGCGTCGAAGGGTGCCTCGCCTAGACGCGGGGCGGGTTCTCCGAACGCCGGAGCCTCCTGTCGGGGTGAGACGCCGGTGGACGGTTCGTCGCCCATGGCGCCGGTGGTCCGAAGCGGCCTGTCTTGCGCCTGCGACCCGGCAGGTTGCGTCGACCGTGTTGGGGACGGAGCGATTGGCATGGTCTCGGGTCGCGGGCCGGTTTCGGCGCTTCCGCGAGAATCCGGTGCTGTCGTCGTCATCGGGTCTGGCGTGTCCGTGGCAGTGGCGATGACTGATTTTTGCGCCGAGGAATTTGTTTGTGCGGACTGCGCGGCTTCCCGCTGAACACTGCGACTGGAAAGCTGTTCGCCCGTCGCGATCTCCGCGGGAGACTCTTTCGGGCTCGGCAGAGTGCCCGCACCGGACGCTTCCCAAGTTGTTCCGTGCCGCGCGGGGCCAATCGCTCCCGTCTCTGGTTTCGCCGTTTCAACGGCCCCGGTTTGTTTGATTTTGGCCGGCGGTTTGTCGTCAGTCACCTTGGTTTCCCCCGACCATGCGGCCTGACGGTGTTCAGCCGGCCGTACGGCGGAAGCGACCGTGATAGGCTGGCTGATGCAAGCGGTGGGGGCCGGAACCGCATCGGGCACATCGGCTTCGTCCCGTGCGTTCCGGCGATTTTCAGGCGAGGCGATAGCATCTTGCGTGCCGCTGCCCTCGCGCGCCGAAGCCTGACGGCCGTGCTCCATCTCCGGCTCCCAATTGTTTTCCGAACTGCTGGAAAACCGTCCAGCCTGCCGCCTTGTATCCACCAACGCATCGTGGCGTGCCGCGATGGGGCGGGCAGGGAATTCGACATGCTCGCGCCGCGGCGGGCGGGCGGTGCTGGCGGGTTCGTTCGAGTGGATTAGTTTGGAGAAGCCGTTGCCGTCACCATGGTGCACAGTCTCCCCGATGGCGGGTTTCACCTTTCCCGGCGAAACCAGGGCAGGCATGGAATTGTTCGTCGCTTTCAATCCTCGGCTCCTGCCAGCAATGCGTCGATCTCCGCAAGCCGCCTGCGTCCGTCGGCGACGGCGGTATCGACAGGATCAGCCGGGGCCGTCGCAACCTTGTTGCCACTCGCCTGAGCCCGCAGGGGGGTATCGGCCGCCATATCCGGCTGTGCGGGAGGCTGAGCCGCTTCGGGCTCGGGATCGTCGCCCGGCCCGGCATCGACGGGATCGGAAGGTGTCTCCACGATTGGCGTCATGTCGCTATCGTCGCCATCGGCTGCGGCCATTGCCGCCTCATCGGGGCCGGCGGCAGCGCCCTCAGCATTGTCATGCGCCACTTCGTTCGGCGGGGCGGCGATCGGCGTTTCAGCCGCAGCGGGAGCGGGTTTTGGCGATTTCCCCACGGGAACCGGCGGCGCGGGCTTGTCGACGATGCCGTTGCTGACGGCCAGCACCGCGTCGAGTAACTCGCGATCTCCCTCCGAGAGTTTTTCGCGGTCGATCTTGCCGATGCGTTCGCGGATAACCTCGGCCGATTCGGTCGCGACGCTGGTCAGGCTGGAGTAGAGCAGCAGGCGCGGATCCTTTCCCGCTTCCGAAGGAATGTCGATGGCCTCGGCCTTGGCCGCCGCATATTTGGAAAGCGCCACGAGACCCTCGATCGCCGCGCGGCGCGCTATGCGCAAATAGACGACCTTGCGCTGTTCGGGGTTCATCAACTCGACCACCGCATCGACGCCGGCAAGATCAAGCTTGTCCTGCAGCTTGATGATGCCGGCGACGAGTGCGTCGGCGAACTGGCTGGCGTAGGGGGAACGAATGTAGCCGCGCGCATACTGGTCGATGGCTCGCAAGAAACGCTCGGGATCATCGACCGTCGCGGCAAGCGCGATCGAACGGCGCAACGCCGCTTCCTCGACCAGTGATCCGGGGGAAAGCAGCCGCGCCTGGTCGAGAAGCTTCAGCGCGCCGTTCGGATCCTCGAGCGAGGTAAGTGAGCCCTTGAGCAGGGCGATGAATGCGCCGATCTCCGCCGGCTCCTGCATCGGGTCCACGGATTTCAGTACGGCGGCGGCGTTGCGCGTGCCGCCGTTGAGGTAACCGAGGATGCCGGCGGCGATGCGGCTGTCGCGTTCTTCCAGGTGCAGCCTGAGCAGGATGGATTTCAGGGTCGCCGGGTTGCCGCCGCTCATGGCGTAGACCAGCATGGCCTGCAGATTGGCCGGCTGCATCAGTTCGGCGGCGCTGGCGGTGCGCAGCCGCTCGTCGATCATTTCGAGAAGGCGGCGCTGGATCGGCAAGGCGGCGTGGTCGCCAATGGCCACGCGGTCCTGCACGTGCTGGAGTGAGCGTACCATCTGGTAGGGCTGGAGTTCCGGCATGTCGTCGGTCGGCTGCGCATGCGCGGCGGTTGCGCCCATTACGTACGCGGCAACGAGACCGGCGGCGGACGCCAGAAATCTCATCCGCCGATCTCGAGCAGGATTTCGATGCGGCGGTTGATCGCCGCCAGCGGATCGGCGCCGTCCTTGGGCTTGCGATCGGCAAAGCCGGCGACCTCGGTGATGCGACGCTCGTCGAGGCCGGCGCGCACCAGCATGTAATAGGCCGAATGGGCGCGCGCGGTGGAAAGCCGCCAATTGTCGTAGCCGCCGGCCTTGTAGGGCCGGGCGTCGGTGTGGCCGCTGATGGTGACGGTGCCTTTCTGCTTGCCGATCGCCTGGCTGATCTTCTCCATCGCGAGCACGAGTTCGCGGCGCGGCATCGCCGAGCCGATCTCGAACATGCCGAATTCCAACTGGTCGGTGACGGAAACCTGAACGCCCCTCTCGGTGGCGACGACCGAGATGCCGTCCTTCATCTTGTCGTCCGGCAGAAGCTCCTCCGCTAGGTCCCGGCGGATCTGGTCGGCGGCTTTCACGGTCTGGGGCGTCGGCGCGGCCTTTTGCGGCGGCGAGGCCGGTTTTTCGGAGGGCGGCGCTGTCAGCTTGTCGGATGCGGCCGCCTGAGGCGGCGAAACCGGCAGCGGCTTGGCGTCTGCGGATCTCGCTTGGGCCGGCTGCGCGACCGGCGTCTCGGCCTTCGCCGGTTGAGTCTCGGGTGGTTTCTCGTCGGTGCGCTTCGGCTCAGCGCTAGCCTCGGCCTCGCTGGGCAGCGCGACCTGCTGCGACCAGAAATCCGGCGCGAAGGGATCGCGGTAGGCCTCGCCGCCCGAGGCGCCGGTGGCTGGGCCGGCAAGCTGGGCGCCGCCGTCGCCCTTCTCGCTGATGTTCTGCTTGATGCCGGTGTCCGATGCGATCTCGGCCAGCACCGCATAGGGATCGGAGAAGAGTTTTGCGTCAGCCTCCTTCTTGATATCGGAACTTTGCACCGTGCCTTCATTGGTCGAGGGGCCAGCCTTGGAATCGCCGCCTTCCGAATTCTTCTCGGCTGCTTGGCCTACTTGCTCCGGGCCGTCGCCCTCGTCCTCCAGGCTCTTGCTTGCGGCGTTGCGGTCGACCAGCTTGACCGGATTGAAGTAGCTGGCGACCGCCGCCTTAGTCTGTTCGTTGGACGCGTTGATCAGCCACATCACCAGGAAGAAACACATCATCGCCGTCATGAAGTCGGCGAAGGCGATCTTCCAGACGCCGCCGTGATGGCCTTCATCATGGTCGCCGTGGCCGCGGCGAACGATCACGATCTCGCGGTGGCCCTCATCGGCGGTACTCACGCCAGAATCTCCGAAAGGATTGCCGACCATTCGGACAGCCGCGTCTCGAAGACGGTGCCGTCGAGGGTGACGGAGAGATCAAAACCCTCCGTCTCGACGTGATGGAGGTTGGCCGCGCGGTCGGCGAGCACGGCGCTCAGCCCGGCGAACAGCGATTGCGGGCCGCGCACGTCGATGCGCACGGCTTCGGTGTCGTGGATCGCCGCCTCGATGGAACGGGCGAGGCTTGCCAACGAGCGCTTTTGCAAATTGTCGCTGAGCACGCCGCCGAGAAGCCGCGCCACCACATCCGAGACATGGGCGCCGACGTCGCGCTCAAGCTCGGCGAAACGGGTGGCAACGGCCGTGCCGGCTTCCCCGCCAAGCCTCTGGGCGAGTGCTTCGACCGTTTCGTCATGCCGCTGCCGTTCGGCGAGCAGGGCTGCCTCGTGTTCGACGGTCAGGCGCATCATCATTGCCTGTTCGGCCCGTTCGACCTCGGCGCGGACGATCTCGGCGACATTCACTTGCGGCGGCGGCTGAATCGGAGCCGCGACCGAAGCTCCGGCACGTACGTCCGGACGGGCCGGTTCGCCGAAATCCGGCAGCGCGTCTATGAGCCTCAGCACAGCCATCGATCAGCCTGCCGCCTCGGGAGCCGCCCATTTGCGCAGGATCAGCGCGGTACGTTCCTCGTTGAGGTCGACCATGCGCGCAAGCCGTTCCTGCGGAGCAGGCTTCAGCTTCTGTCGGAGATCGTCGAGGGCCGTCGGCGCGACGGCCCTGCCTGGAAGCGCGTTGACCGATGCCTCGGCGTTCTCCGGGTTGGGCAGCGAGCGCTGCACTTCGTCGAAGGACGGGCTGGGCAGAGCGGGGGTGGCAGCCGGCTTCTGCATGGCGGCCACCATCGGGCGCAGGCCGAAGAAAGCGAGCAGAAAGACGACGACGATGAAGGCGGAGGCGTTGATCATGGTGCCGGCGTGCTGGCCGATGCTGTCCATGATGCCGGGACCGGCGATCTCGCTGCCGTCCAGCCCGTCTATGAATTCGACCGCCGAGACGTTCAGCCGGTCGCCGCGCGCCTCGTCGAGACCGGCTGCGGAGGCGACGACTTTCTGGATGTCGGCGATGCGCTCGGCAAGTTTGTCCGGCGTCGCGCCCTCGCCGAGGATGGTGGCCAGCCGCTGCTGGTTTACGACTACGGCGATGGAGAGCTTCGTCACTGTGTAGCCGTTGCTGGTGGTCGAGATGCGCTTTGAGTTCATCTCGTAGTTGGTAGTTTCCTCCTTGCGCTCGCTCTGCTCGGAGGATTGCGGGCCGGCGGTGACCGGCGCCTGCGTCTCGGGCAGGTTCTGGTCGACGGAAGTCGGCGTCGCAGAGGACTGCTGGCTGGTGTTCTCGTTGGAGCGGACGACCTGGACGGAACGCTCGACGCGGGATTCCGGGTCGAAGATCGTCTCCTCCGACTGGCGCATGTCGGTGTTCACGTCGGCCTTGACGCTGGCGCGGAAATTGTCCGGCCCGAGATAGGGGGCCAGCGCGCGGCGGATGTTGTCCTCTATCTGCATCTCGACATTGCGCTCGACGCCGAGCGAGCGGCTGGCGCTGGAATTCGACGGGTCGTCGCCGGCCGCGAGCAAGGTGCCACTGGAATCCAGCACCGTGACCTTTTCAACGCCTAGCCCCGGCACCGCGGCGGCAACGAGGTAGCGTATGGCGCTGGCGCTCTTGGCCGCGTCAAGGTCACTGGCGCGGATGACCACGGAGGCGGAAGGCTGCTGCTCGTCGCGGCGGAAGGAGGCGCGCTCCGACATCACCAGATGGACGCGCGCGGCCTTGATTCCGTTGATCGACTGGATGGTACGGGCGATCTCGCCCTCCAGCGCGCGCACCCGGGTCACCTGCTGCATGAAGGAGGTAAGGCCGAGCGAGCCGACATTGTCGAACAGTTCGTAGCCGGCATTGGCGCTGGTGGGCAGACCTTTTTCGGCGAGAAGCATGCGCGCCGCCGCCGTCTTGCCGGCAGGCACCAGCACGGTGGTGCCATCCGAGGCGACGTCGAAGCCGATGCCTGCATCTGCCAGCACCAGGCCGATCTGGTTCACGTCGGAACGCTCCAGCCCGACATAGAGCGTCTCATAGGCGGGGCGGTTGAGATAGATCGAGGCAACAGCGAGTACGGCCAGGACCAATGCGGTGACGCCGGCCATGATGGCGAGGCGGCGTGGTCCGAAACCCTGCAGATTGGCGACGATCTTCTGGATTTGCTCCGGCACGGGTTGCGGCTCCACACGGCTTTCCGGGGCAGAGCCTAGCCGCCGAAGCTTGTGCGAGGATGAAACAGTCTAACCAGGTGGAGCGTGAGGTGGAACTTCCCCTCGGCCCAGGCAATGATATTGTCGATCCTCTTGATCCAGCGGGGGTGGCATCCATGGCGCTTATCGATAGCCCGTTGGCTGTTGTCAGGTCCGTGCGGCCGCCTGTCGCCGGGCTCAGAATCCTCGACATCGGTTGCGGTTCGGGCGGCTTTGCAAGACAGCTTTCGGACGAAGGCGCCATGGTGACCGGAATCGACCCGGCGGTGCAGGCGATTGGACAAGCGGCGGCCGCGGTTCCGCTGGCGAAGTTCGTTACGGGTGTGGCGGAGTCGCTGCCATTCGACGACCTGGCTTTCGACCTCGCCGTGATGGTCAATGCGCTCCATCATGTGCCCGAGGCGGTCATGGGCCCGGCGCTGAGTGAGGCCGCAAGGGTGCTGAAGCCGGATGGCGTACTGATCGTCATGGAACCGACCGTGACCGGGAATTTCTTCGAAGCGCTGCGGCTGGTGGAAGACGAAACCATTGTTCGGCAGGCAGCGCAGTCGGCGATCGCCGCGGCGGTCTTGTCAGGCGAGTTCCAAACCGTCCGGTCTTTCGGCTACGTTCGACAAGAGGTTTTCGACACGGCAAAGGACTTCCTGGAACGCATCATCGCTGTCGACAAGTCACGTCGAGACGTGGTCGAGCACAACCGCGCCGCCATCACCGATGCCGTCGTTTCCGCTGCGCGACACAGGAGCGATGGGCGGCTGGTCTTCGACCAGCCAATCAAGGTGGATATTCTCAGGCCCGCCTGAACCCTATCCCGATATCGCCTCGGCGGACGCTAGCCGTTCTGGAAGAGCGAGAGCACGCGCTGGGCGTTGGAATTGGCGATGGAGAGCGCCTGGACGCCGAGCTGCTGCTGGACCTGGAGAGCCTGGAGCCGGGTCGATTCCTTGTTCATGTCGGCGTCGACAAGCTGGCCGACGCCGCGCTCGATCGAGTCCATCAGGCTGGTGGTGAAGGTCTTCTGCTGGTCGATCTGTTTCTTGGCCGCACCCAGCATGACGGCGCCGTCCTGCATCTCGGCCAGGGTTTCGTCAACCACCTTGATCATCTGCGCGATCTGCGCGTCGCCGAAGCCGACGACGGTCAGCGTGGCCACCGCATAGCCGTCGTTTGCGGCAGGCGCGGCGCCTGGCGTGGTGGGATTCACCGCAGTGTTGGTGCGGACGCCGGTGGTGCCGAGGCGCAGGCCTTCGAGAATGCCTTTGTTGACCTGGCTGCTGGCGGCCGCGCCCGAATCGTAGAGTTTTATATTCTGGACCTTGATCTTGATCGTTCCGAGCGTGACGTTACCCGCCGCGTCGCGGTTGAAGGCTGAGACGATCTGCGCGTCATTGTGGACGCCGGCGGCGGAGTGGCCGTTGGCGACGGTCGAGGCGACCGACAGCCAGTTGGCGCCGGAGAAGGTGGCGGCGTCGGCGTAGCTCTTCAACTGGGACTGGAGCGTCGCGATCTCGGTCTGGATCTTGTCCTTGTCGGCAGGCGTGGCACCCGTGGAGGCGACCACCTTGACCTTGATGTCGTTGACCAGGTCGATGGCCTTGTTCATGGCGGTGTAGGCCGTGTCGACCTTGGAGGCGCCGAGCCCCAGCGCATCCTGCACCGTCGACATGGCATTCTTGTCGGATCGCATCGTCGTGGCGATCGACCAGTAGGCGGCGTTGTCGGTCGCGTCGGCGACGCGGTAGCCGGTCGATATCCTCGACTGGACCTGGTCGAGAGCCCTGTTGGTCGCGGTGAGGCTTTGCAAAGCCGTCATCGCCGCAGCGTTCGTCATGATGCTAGACACACGACCCACCCTATCCTGATACGGACCCGATCCGCCGAATCACGCAATAATCGCGCATCATGCGGTTTCCCGTAAGCCTTGATTAACCACGATTACAGCGCGCATGGTTAATGCCGTCTTAAGGATAGTTGCCTGGGCCAGTGGATCGAGCTGATTTCAGCAATGAAGCCGTGCCGAAAAGCAACGGGCCGCGCTTCGAAAGAAGCGCGGCCCGTCTGGTCGAGAAGTCCGATGCGGGGCGGGTCTCAGCCGCGGAAGAGCGACAGGATCGACTGCGAGTTGCCGTTGGCGATGGACAGCGCCTGGATGCCGAGCTGCTGCTGGACCTGGAGGGCCTGCAGGCGGGTCGATTCCTTGTTCATGTCGGCGTCGACGAGCTGGCCGATGCCGCGGTCGATCGAGTCCATCATACTGGCGGTGAAGGTCTTCTGCAGGTCGACGCGGGTTTTGGCGGCGCCGAGATTGGTGGCCGCTGTGGTCATCTCTTTGAGCGCGGCTTCCGTCACCGTCAGCATCTGGCCGATCTGGGCGTCGCTGAAGCCCTTCACCGACAAGGTCGAGACGGAGTAGGTGTCGCCGGCGGCCGGCACGGCGCCGGCGGTCGGGTTCTGGGCGGCCGCGTTGCGGGCGCCGGTGGTGCCGAGGCGGGTCGCGTCGAGGATGCCGTCATTGAGGCCGGTGGCCGTGGCGAAGGCATCGTAAAGCTTGATGTCCTGCACCTTGATGTCGATGGTCGAGAGCGTGACGGCGCCGGCGGCATCGCGGTTGAACGAGGCCACGATCTTGACGTCGTTGAAGCTGCCGGCGGTCGTGTGGCCGGTCGTGGTGTCGACCGACAGCCAGTTGGCGCCGGAGAAGGTGGCAGCGTCGGCATAGCTCTTGATCTGGCCCTGGAGCGCCTTGATCTCGATGTCGTATTTTTCCTTGTCGGCAGCCGAGGCGCCGTTGGAAGCGACGAGCTTGACCTTGATGTCGTTGACCAGCTCGATCGCCTTGTTCATGCCTGTGTAGGCAGTGTCGATCTTGGAGGCGCCAAGGCCGAGAGCGTCCTGCACGGTCGACAGCGCCCGGTTGTCGGAACGCATGGTGGTGGCGATCGACCAGTATGCCGCGTTGTCGGCGGCCTCGGCGACGCGGAAGCCCGTCGAGATGCGGCCCTGGGTGATTTCGAGGTTCTTGTTGGTGGCGTTGAGGGTCTGCAACGCGGTCATTGCCGCCGCGTTGGTCATGATGCTGGCCATGAATACTCACCTTACTGGAAAGCAGTACGAATCGGCATGCCGGATCGACCGGCATGGCGGTGCGGCATCATGCCCGTGATCGTTTCCCCACGATCATCCGCCATTCTTGCGCGGACTATGGCGGGCACACGCTACCAAACGCATAAGCGTTATGGTTAACCGATGGTAAAATGCTTGTTTTTGCGGCAGGAATCGGCGGCTGCGGCTACTCTGACAGTCTCAATGCGTCGCCGCTGGACGTCACGCGCGGCTCGGGAAAACGAGGTGGGCCGCGCTTCCCCCGAAGCGCGGCCCGCCGAAGATGTTGCCTGGAGGGTCGGTCGTGTTCGCTTAGCGGAAGAGCGACAGGATCGACTGCGAGTTGCCGTTGGCGATTGACAGGGCTTGGATGCCCAACTGCTGCTGGACCTGGAGGGCCTGCAGACGGGTCGATTCCTTGTTCATGTCGGCGTCGACCAACTGGCCGATGCCGCGGTCGATCGAGTCCATCATGCTTGCAGTAAACGTCTTCTGCAGGTCGACGCGGGTCTTGGATGCGCCGAGATTGGTCGCGGCGGTGGTCATTTCCTTGAGGGCTGCTTCCGTAACCGTCAGCATCTTGGTGATCTGGGCGTCGCTGAAGCCTTTCACCGAGAGCGTCGAGACCGTGTAGGTGTCGGTCGCGGCGTCGGTGCCGGCCGTCGGAGCCGACGCTGCCGCCTGGCGGGCGCCGGACGTGCCGAGGCGCACGGCGTCGAGAATTCCGTCGGTGGTGCCGTCGGTCGAGCCGGCATCATAAAGCTTGATGTCCTGCACCTTGACGTCGATGGTCGAGAGCGAGGCGGTGCCGGCGGCATTGCGGTTGAACGAGGCCACGATCTTGACGTCGTCGAACGTGCCGGCGGTGGTATGGCCGCTGGTGGTGTCGGTCGACAGCCAGTTGGCGCCGGAGAAGGTGGCAGCGTCGGCATAGCTCTTGATCTGGCCCTGCAGGGCCTTGATCTCGATGTCGTATTTTTCCTTGTCGGCGGCCGAAGCGCCATTGGCAGCGACGAGTTTGACCTTGATGTCGTTGACCAGCTCGATGGCCTTGTTCATGCCGGTATAGGCTGTGTCGATCTTGGAAGCGCCGAGACCGAGCGCGTCCTGCACGGTCGACAGCGCCCGGTTGTCGGAGCGCATCGTCGTGGCGATCGACCAATAAGCGGCGTTGTCGGCGGCCTCGGCGACGCGGAAGCCCGTCGAGATGCGGCTCTGGGTGATTTCGAGGTTCTTGTTGGTGGCGTTGAGGTTCTGCAATGCGACCATTGCGGACGCGTTGGTCATGATACTGGCCATGGATACTCACCATACTGAAAGCAGTGCTAAACTGGCATACCGGATCGACCGGTATGACGGTGCGGCATCATGCCCATGACCAAAAGATCACCCCCGCCATATGAGGGCGACCATCGCAGCGACTCGCTACCAAACGGATAAACCGGAAGGTTAAGAAAAGATTGACCGGGCCAAAAAGGCCATCGGCAGCCTCAAATCCAGACTTTGGTTACGAATTAGGTAAAGGATCTCACGAGGCTGCCTACCAGCAGGTTCCACCCGTCGATCAGCACAAAAAACAACAGTTTGAAGGGAAGCGAGATCACCGTCGGCGGCAGCATCATCATGCCCATGGCCATGGTGATGGTGGCGACGATCAGGTCGATGACCAGGAATGGCAGGACGATGAGGAAGCCGATCTCGAAGCCGCGCCGAATCTCCGAGATCATGAAGGCCGGGACCAGGATGCGCAGGTCGACGTTGTCCCGCGATACGGTCTGGCCACGCTCGCGGGCGAGGTCGGCGAACAGGTCGAAATCCTTGTCGCGGACATTGCGGGCCATGAAGTCGCGGAACGGGTCGGAGATGCGCTCCAGGGCCACCGTCTCGTCGATCTGGTTGGCCATCAGCGGCCTGACGCCGTTATTCCACGCCTGGTCGAAAGTCGGCGCCATGACGTAGAAAGTCATGAACAGCGACAGGCTGATGAGGATCAGATTGGCAGGCGTCGTCTGCAGGCCGATGCCGGCGCGCAGGATGGAGAAGGCGATGACGAAGCGCGTGAAGCTGGTCGCCATGATCAAAAGGCCCGGCGCGATCGACAGCACCGTGATCAGGCCGAACATCTGGATGACGTAGCCGATCGTGGTCCCGTCGGCCTGGCCTATGGCGCCGAGATCAATCTGCTGGGCGCCGGCGACGCCGGTCGTGGCGGCGAGCGCCGCGAGGGTCCAGAAGAGGCGTTTCATTCGAACAGTAGCGTCCTGATCAGAACCTGCTTGACGTGGCCGTCGCTGCGGATGCGGGCGCGCTCTTCCAGATCGGATTTGAGGTGCTGGTAGCCGCTGGCACCTTCGATCTGGTGCAGTTTCAAGGTCCGCATATAGGCGAACAGGTCCTGGTGGATGGTCTCGATGAGTTCGGGCGGCTGGGCGGCATCAAGCAGCAGCGAAAGCTCCATGCGGACCCAGACGCGGCTCGGAGCGGCGAGGTTCGTGGTCATCGGCGGCAGCGGCACAAGCAATGGGTTCGCCTCGGCTTCTTCACCATGTCCAGCTTCCGGGGCGCCATGTCCGCCCGCCGGCGCGGCTTTCTCGGCGACGGCGCCTTCATGGCCTCCCGCCTGGCCGAGATAGTTGCCTGCAAACCACCCGCCGCCGACGGCTGCGCCAGTCATGGCCAGCAGCACCGCGAGTTGCAGGATCATGGAGGGACCCTTGGCGGGCGCAGCGGCCTGGTCGGTGATTGTCATCGTCCACCCCCCGGATCAGAACGGCAGGAGCTGGTCTGCGGCCTGCTGGCCCCAGCCCGGCTGCTGGACTTCGGAGAGGCGGCCGCGGCCGCCATAGGAGATGCGGGCCTCGGCGATGCGCTCGTAGGAGATGGTGTTCTCAGGCCCGATATCCGTCGGCCGGACAATGCCGGCGATGGTCAGTACCCGCAGTTCGTAGTTGACGCGAACCTCCTGCGAGCCGTGGATCATCAGATTGCCGTTGGGCAACACGTCGGTGACCACGGCGGCCACCCGCAGCAGGATGTCCTCGGACCGCTCGGTGGCGGCCTTGCCGTCGGTGCTGGTCGTCGCGCCGATCAGGCCGGAGGCGGTCGCCTCGCCGGTCTTGGTGCCGTTCCAGTCGCCGGAGAAGTTAAGGTCCATCGAACGCTCCGCCACGCGGCTGCGGTCGGATTCGTTCTTGAATTTCGCCCGGTCGCTGATGGCGATGCGGACAGTGAGGAGGTCGCCGGTAGCAATGGCGCGCGGATCGGTGAACAGCCGACTCTGCTTGTCGTTCCAAAGCGAGAAACGTTTGACCGGCTGCGACCTCGGTTCGGCGTAGCCGCTCTCCGAAGGGGGCACCAGCGCCACGCCGGAACCGACCGGCGACATGTCAGGCGCCTTGCCGATCTCCTTCAGATTGGAGCCGCAACCGGCGAGCATCGACAGCGCGGCGAGGGCCAGGATTGTTCTCATGACGGATCTTCCCTGCGCGCCGCCATGGCCATGATGCCGGTGAGCGTGGCGGCGGACTTGCTGTTCATCTCGTTGAGGATGACGCCCGCCTTGCGGGAATCGAGTTTCATGAGGATGCCGGCGGCGAGCTTGACGTCGAGTTCCGCAAGCCGCTCAGCGGCCGCGTCCGGCTTCATGGACGCATAGATCTTGACGACGCCGTCCTCGGCTTTGGCGAGGAAGATTTCCCGGCGCTTCATCCAGCTTTCGTATTCGGCGCGCTTTTCCTCGAGGCGCTTGATGCGCTCGTCGACATCGTCCTTGAGCTTCTTCAGCTCCATGGCCTGCAGCGAATAGCGGCGGTCGCGCGCCGCATCGGCGATGCCGGTGCAGAATTTTTCGATCTCGGAGGGCGACTGCGTGCCCGAGAGCGGTATCGTCTCCGTGGCGGCTGGCACGCTTGCGGCAATCACCAGCATTGCCGCGGCAAAACTCGGGCGGGACCAGCGGAACGTTTGTGCGTGCTGCAAGATCATCGCTTGGCTCACTGCACCACGAGCTCTGCCTGCAAGGCGCCGGCCGACTTGATGCCCTGGAGGATTGCGATGATGCCGTCGGGTTTAACGCCGAGGCGATTGAGGCCGGTGACCAGCGTCTGCAAGTCAGGACCGTCGAGCACGGCAACCTTGGCGTCGGGCTGTCCGGCCTCGATCGTGGTGAAGGGTTCGACAGCCGTGACACCATCCGAGAACGGTTCGGGCTGCACGATGGTGGGCGTCTCGGTGACGCGCACGGTCAGCGCACCATGGCTGACCGCGACGCGGGAAATCTTGACCTGGTTGCCTATGACAATGGTGCCGGTGCGTTCATCGAGCACGACGCGGGCGGGCGCGTCGGATTCGACGACGAGGTTTTCAAGTTCGGCGAAGAAGCGGGCAGGGGAAATCTGCTCCGGCTTCCTGATGAGCACGGTGCGCGAATCTTGTTCCGAAGCGACGCGCCGACCGAAGCGTTCCATCGAGTAGTCGTTGATGGTATCGGTGATGCGCACCGCAGTCGAGAAATCTGGGTTGCGCAATTGAAGGATCAGTGTGCCGATATTGGAGAACTCGGCCTCGACCTGACGCTCGACGATAGCACCGTTGGGGACGCGGCCAGCAGTCGGTACGCCTTGCGTCAGGGTTTCGGCATCACCCTGCGCGGTGAAACCTGAGACGAAGACGGAGCCCTGCGCCACCGCGTAGATCTCGCCATTCGGCGCCTTGAGCGGCGTCATCACGAGCGTGCCGCCCTGCAATGATGTGGCGTCGCCGAGCGACGAAACAGAAACGTCGATGCGCGCCCCGGACTGCACGAAGGGCGGGAGATTGGCTGTCACGATGACCGCGGCGACGTTCTTGGCGCGGGAGCGGCCGCCCTCGCTGGCGATGCCAAGGTTTTCCAGCATGGCGCGGATCGACTGTTCGGTGAAAGGTGCGTTGCGCAGGCCGTCGCCGGTGCCCTTCAGGCCGATCACCAGACCATAGCCGATAAGCTGGTTGTCGCGCGAACTCTGGAGCTGGGCGATGTCCTTGATGCGCGCCGTGGTCAGGTGGCGGCCGTCATAGAGCACCGTCTGGTCGTCATAGGTGCCGTCGCCGGCGCCCTTGTCGCCGGGCCCCAGCCTGCGCCCGGCGCGGCTGTCGTCGGCAAGGGCTGCATGGCAACCCAGCGCGACAGCCAGCAACAGGGGGAGGAGGCGCTTCATCAGCCGCCGATCCTCACTGTGCCGTCGGCCATGACGATACCGCTGACGACCTTGCCGCTGTCGATGTTGCGGACCTTGACGACGTCGCCGACAGCGCCCGGCTCCAGCGTCACGGCGGTGGCGGAGATCGACAGCGAGCCGGCGACGAAGACCATCTCGACCGGTACGCCTTTTTCGACGAGGTAGGCTTCGCGCAGCGCATTTGCCTGCACATAGCGCCCGGGCAGCAGAGTGCGTTTGGCGACCTTACCTTCCAGCCCGGCCAGCACGATCACCACGTTGGCGGGCGGCACCTTGCCTTCGGCGAGGATGACTTCCTTGAGCGCCTCGGCCGCGAGCGTCTCGCCCGGATAGATGACGCGGTTGGGCACAAGCACGGCTTCGCCGGCGAAAACCGGCGCCGCGCCCGCCAAGGCGGCAAGCGCTGCCAACGGAAGGAGGATGCGCCGGCGCATCGGTCTCACCTTATGTTCTTGGAAACCACGGCCGCCATCTCGTCGGCCGCCTGGATGACCTTCGAATTCATCTCATAGGCGCGCTGCGCCGAGATCAGTTCGGTGATTTCTTTCACCGGATCGACGTTGGAGGCCTCGAGGTAACCTTGCTCGACCTCGGCGAAGCCGGGATCGCCGGGCACGCCGGTGATGGCCGGGCCGGAAGCCGGTGTCTCGCGGAACAGGTTGTCGCCCATCGCGGCCAACCCGGCCTCGTTGGAGAAATTGGAGAGCTGAAGCTGGCCGAGATTCTGGAGATCGACCTGGCCGTCGATGCGGGCAAAAACCTCGCCGGACTTGTTGACGACGACCTCGATCGCGTCGGATGGAATGGTGATATTGGGCTGCACGGTGTAGCCGTCGAGCGTCACCAGTTGCCCCGTGGCATTGGTATTAAAGGCGCCGGAGCGCGTATAAAGCGTCTCGCCGTCCGCGCCGTCGATCTGGAACCAGCCATTGCCGGTCAGCGCCAGGTCGAACTTGTTGCCGGTGCTGATCAGATTGCCCTGGATGTGCAGGTTGCGCACCGCCGCCGTCTTGACGCCGAGGCCGATGCTGACGCCTTCCGGCACGACGCTGGCATTGGCGCGGCTGGGCACGCCCTGCATCCGGTCGACCTGGTAGAGCAGGTCGGTGAACTCGGCACGGGCACGCTTGAAGCCGGTGGTGTTGATGTTGGCGATATTGTTGGCGATGACTTCCAGGTTTGTCTGCTGGGCGTTCATGCCGGTGGCGGCGATGGAAAGGGCGCGCATTTGACTTGCTCCTAGATCGCCATGCGGCTGACTTCGAGATAGGCGGTGACGATCTTGTCGCGGATAGCGACCGCTGCCTGAAACGACTGCTCCGCGCTCATCACGGCGTCGACGGTCTGGCGCATGTCGCCCTTGCCCTGCAGCACCTCGACCGACATCTGCTCGGCCGCCTTCATCTTGTCGACCGAGCGTCCGGCGGTTTCGGCCAGCACCGAAGCGAAGGACACGCCGGTCTCGGCGGCCGCGCCGCCGGCGACGGGCGTGGTAGGGCTCAACACCCCGCCGGCGGTGCCGGTCAGGAAATTCGGACTGATGGGGCCGAGCCCGGTGATCATGACTGCGGCCTCATCAGGTCGATGGTCATGGAGATCAGCGAGCGCGCCTGCTTGATGACCTGAAGGTTCGCCTCGTAGGAGCGGTTGGCCTCGGTCATGTCGGCCATCTCGATCAGCACGTTAACGTTCGGCATCTTGACGTAGCCGTTGGTGTCGGCGGCCTCGTGGCCAGGCATGAATTCGATGGGGAAATCCGTCTCGTCGCGGCCGATCTTCAGCACTTCGACATCCGAACTGCCGGTGGCGCGGTCGAGTTCGGCGGCGAAGGTGATGGTCTTGCGCTGGTAAGGGTCGGCACCGGGGGCGTTGCCGGTCGACTGGGCGTTGGCGAGGTTTTCCGAAACGACGCGAAGCCGCTCCGACTGGGCCGAGAGACCCGACGCGGCGACCTTGAGGGCGGTGGAGAGAGCGTCCATGGCGCTACCTGACGCTCATAAGCATCATGCGGTGGAAAGCCTTGACGATCGCCGTGTTCATCTCGAAGGAGCGGCCGACCTCGCCCGCCTTCATCAGTTCCTGCTCCATCACCACGGTGTTCTCCGAAGGCAGGATAGCGGTGGTTCGGTCGTCGTCGCGGCTGCGGTAGTTGACCTCGCTGACGCGGGCGCCGAAATGGCCGTCCTGCGTCGCCGTCAGGGAGACGCCGGTGCGCTCCAGCACCTTCTCGAAGGGTTCGACGTCGACGGCGCGGTAGCCGGGCGTGTTGGCATTGGCGATGTTGCCGGCAACCGTTGCCTGGCGCGCCGACAGCCATTCGGCTTGCTGCGAGGCTAGATGAAAGAGATTGACGGGCTGCATGGCCTAGGCTGATCCGGATTCCGGGCGTTCGTCCAGACTCTAGGCAGCCAGTCTTGCGTGGGGCTTGTGGAGAAAGCCACGTCTGGCAAGCACGAGTGCCTGCTTGACGGTTCCGTCTCTGTTTCATAATTTGATGACCTGAAACAAGAACGGAACGATGATCGAAACTGGGCCCGCTCCTTTTCAGCTAAAATCGGAGAAGAGACATGTCTTCCGCACAGAGCACGGTCGCGCGCTTCATCGGAGAGCTCGAAACGAATGGCGGGCTTCGCGGCACGGACATCGCCAACATCACCGATGTGTCGAAGGCAACAGTTTCCCGCTGGCGGAGCGGGGCGGCGAAACCCCAGCCAAGCAATGAATTGCGTATCTCCGACTTGCATTATGTCGTCGGCCGCCTGCAGGAATATTATTCGGCAGACGAGATCAGAACCTGGCTCTATGCGCGACATCCGCAACTCGACGGCGCAAGGGCAATCGACCTGATCCACGCCGACCGGGCCGATGAGGTGCTTCAGGTTCTGAACCGGCTGGATGCCGGGGCATACCTGTAAATGCCTCGCGGTCCGCGCGACATAGGTCTGATCGACGCTCTCGACGGCCGTTCGGGGAAGTCGCTTGATGAAATCGTATGGAGAGTGGCTCGCGAGGGCCGCGATCCGACCGATTGCAGTGCATCGGGCGGCCGCTGGGACGACACGACATTCGAGGTTCTCTACACATCGCGCACGCGCGAAGGCGCCCTGGCCGAGATGCTCTTTCATCTCAGGGCGGGACAGCCTGTCGTCCCTTCCAAGCTGCGCTTCGGACTTCATGAATTGCGGGTCCGTCTGCGAAATGTGCTCGATCTCTCGTCTCTGCAGGCACTTGAGGCTTTGGGACTGGACACGAGCCGATATGGGCGCATGTCTTATTTCGAACGGGTAGCCGAATATCCACGCACGCAGGAAATCGCGGAAGTGGCTCATTTTCATGGGTACGATGGGCTGCTCGTGCCGAGCGCCCGGTCTGGTGCCATCAACCTGATTGTCTTTTGTGCTCGCGTCGATCCGGATCAGGTCGAAGCCATCGGGGACCACGGAACTGTGGACTGGAATTCCCCGGCGTAGCCTCGGTGGAATGCCGGGCCGAATGCGAAGGCCCCTGCGCCCTCACATCTCTTCCAGTTCCACCACCTTGTCCGCCGATGTGACCAGCACCCATTTGCCGTCGCGCTGCTCGATGCCGGCGACCGTGCTGTTGTCGGGCAGCAGCGAACCGCGCTGGACAACCCACATGCCGGTTTCGTCGGCAATCATCGCGCGGCCGGCAGCGGCGTAGACGAGGCGGAAGCGCACCTCGTCGCCCGGAAACGGCTGGTCGGGTGCTTTGGCGGCAGGCTTGTCCTCTTCCTCCGCGTTGGCGCCGGCGCCGATCGTACCGGCGGCGAACAGGTCGAGTTGCATCGGCGGGATGTCCTCGGCCGTCATCGGCGCGCCGATGCGTTCGCCGCCGGCACCCAGCGTGAGCGGCGGCTGCTGATCGGAATTACCCTCGAACTTCATGGCGCGGATGCCGAACTTGTCCTGGTTAAAAAAGATGTACCAAGGGAACACCGCGCAGCCGAAACCGAGCGCGATGCCGAGGCCGGCGATGATCAGGTCGCTGCGCCGCCGTCTTTCCGGTACCGGCGCGCGCAGCTTCATGACCCTTGCCGGAAACAAGCGGGCAAGTAGCCGCGTGCGTACGGGCTGCTCGCCGGCGGCGGAACGCGCGCCGTCAGTTCTGCTGGGCGCCATGCGGCTTTTCCCTCGGCTTGAGGTGACGGACAAGATCGGCGAACGGATCGACGGACGGCCGGTCGGCGGGCGATTGGTTGAGCGCCTCGTAGAGGAGCGGCACTTGGCGCACGGCGATGTCGAGTTCCGGGTCGGCGCCGGCCTGGTAGGCGCCGAGCAGGCGGATGTCGCGCGTGTCCTCGAAGCGGGCGATCATCGCCTTCAGCTTGCCGACGAGTGCCCGCTGGTCGTCGCTCCAGGCCTTCGGCGCCAAGCGCGAGATCGAGGCCAGCGGATTGACGGCGGGATAGCGGCCCTGTTCGCCGATGGCGCGGTCGAGCACGACGTGGCCATCGAGGATGCCACGCACGGCATCCGAGACCGGATCGTTGTGGTCGTCGCCGTCGACCAGCACTGAGATGATGGCGGTGATCGAGCCGCTTCCGTCGGCGCCGGGGCCTGCCCGCTCCAGCAGTTTGGGCAGGTCGGTGAAGACGGAAGGCGGGTAGCCACGCGAGATCGGCGGCTCGCCGGTGCCGATAGCCACCTCGCGCAGCGCGTGGGCGAAGCGGGTGATCGAATCCAGGACCAGCAAAACGCGGTGGCCCTGGGCGCGAAAATGCTCGGCAACGCGCATGGCGGTGTCGGGCGCACGCCTGCGCATCATCGCGCTCTCGTCGCTGGTGGCGACCACGGCAACGGTCTTCTTCATGCCGCGTTCGCCCAGCGTGTCTTCGAGGAATTCGCGGACCTCGCGGCCGCGTTCGCCGACAAGCGAGACCACCACCGTGTCGAAGGCTTCCGCCGACGCGAGCATGGCGAGCAGGGTAGATTTTCCGACGCCGGAGCCGGCGAAGATGCCGAGCCGCTGGCCGAAGCAGATGGGCGTAAAGATGTCGATGACCCGCACGCCGGTGCGGAAGCCGGTGCCGACACGCTGGCGGGCCAGAGCGGATGGTGGAGTGGCCTCGACGGCGTGGCGCGGATCGCCTTCGATCATGGAAGGGCGGCCGTCGATGGCGCGGCCGAGCGCGTCGATCACCCGCCCGCGCCAGCTTGCATGGGGCACGACCGAGAGCGGACCGTGGATGAAGACGAGGTCGCCGATGCCGGCGTCGGCAGCACGATCGAATGGTGCCACCATCACATCGTGCGGCCCGATCCGCACGATCTCACCACGCCGCCGACCGCTGTTGCCGCGCAGTTCGACGATGTCGCCGAGCCGGGCTGTGCCGGAAAGACCGCTGACACGAAAATGCGTCGGCGAAACCTCGCTCACCTTGCCGCCTTGCCGCACCAGCGTGCGGTCGCCGGAGAAACGAGCCCAACTGCGTTCCAGGAGATCGAGCGGATCGGAGGTGGCTGCCGGCATGACCGATCCGTCCGGATGAGGTGTTGGTTGCAAGAGAGTGACTGCGCCTGCTCTAGGTCTTCGACCCGAGGGTGGCGATCGCGTCGCTGAAGGTCTGGTCGCTGCTGCGGATCGATGCCGCAATGTTCTCAAAATTGCGCTGCACGGAGATCAGGCGCGTGATCTCCAGCATCGGGTTCACGTTGGATTCTTCCAGAAATCCCTGCGCCACGCCGATGTCGTTGCGGTCGACGACCGGCTCCGGCGCGCCCATGGGCACGATGCCGGAATTGGCGTAGCGCACAAAATTCTCGCCCGGATCGAAATTATAGAGGCCGAGTGTACCGACGAGCTGGCCCTGCTGGCGCAACGAGCCGTCGGCGCCGGAGGTCGGCGGGCCGTTCTGCGGATCGAGCTGGATTGGTGCCCCGCCGGCATCGAGGACGGGGTAGCCCTGCAAGGTGACGAGGTCGCCCGTGTCCAGCATGGTGAAGCGCCCGTCGCGGGTCATCACCGTGCCGCCCGGTGTCTCGATCCCGAACCAGGCGTCGCCCTGGATGGCGAAGTCGAAGGGATTTCCGGTCTCGCGCAGCGCGCCGGCCTCGGTCGACATGAAGGTGTCGCCGGAGGTGGTGAAATCGACCGATTTCTGGCCGAGCCCACTTACCACATCCTCGAATTTCACGCCGGTAGCGCGAAAACCCACAGTCGACGCATTGGCGACGTTGTCGGCGATGGTGTTCAGCCTGCGCTCCAGCGCCATCTGAGCGGAAAGGGCGACGTAGAGGCCATCCTGCATCGAACTATTTCCGCAGGCCCTGGATCGAGAACAGAAGATTGGTCGAGATGCCGTATTCAGCCGGCTGGGCGAACAGCACGCTCATCTGCGACGTCGCATTGCCCTGCGAGGGGTTGCTCAACTCCCACAGGCTGGTGAAGCGCTGCAGGAACTTTGAGAGCTTTTCCGGATCGGAAAGGTCGGCGATGTCGATCTTTTCCTCGAACAGTTTTACCTGCTTGTCGATATCGGCCGAGGCGAAGGAGTCGGGCAGCCCGAGCGCGGTGCGCACCACGCGGCTCAGCGCCGCATCGGCCAGCACCTCATAGAAATTGGTCAGGCCGCCGGCTTTCCGTTCGAAATAGAGGGCAAGGCGCACGCCCTCGTTCTGCTTGCCGGCGTTTTCTTCCAGCGTCTGGCGCAGATACATGTCGACCGTACCCTGCTGGGCGCGGGTGCGCACAGTGGTCGTTTCGCCGAAGCCGACGAAGTCGAAGGTTTTTACGAACTCGTAGTATTTCTTGTCGGTCAACTTGTTGGCGAAACTGTCCTCATCGTCGATGCCTTCCTTCATGGCTTTCACCATGAAGGCCTTCGCATAGCTCATGTCGGCAAGGCCGTGCGCCTTCATGGCATAGCGGAACAGCCGATCGTCCTTCATCAGGTCTTCGATCGACTTCACCTTGGTGATGTTGGCGAGGTAATATTCGGTCTCGCGCTTCACCGTCGGTTCGGCCTCGACGCGGTCGATCGACTTGGCCATGTCCTTCGCTATGAGCTGGTAGTTCGTGTAGGTGTTGAGCACGCGCGCCGACTCCGCCCTCAGATGCGCTGGACACTAGGACAGGTTGCTTGCGCGAGGCTGAATCCCGCCCCATGGCCGATTCAAGCCTCACACAAGGCACGGACGCTAATCCTTCGAGGCTGGCAAAATCATGCGAAGGGTACGCGCGTGGGCATTCTGATCGGACTTGTGGTGACGCTGGGCTGCGTGCTCGGCGGCTTCATGGCCATGGGCGGTCACGTCGAGGTGCTGATCCAGCCCTGGGAAGCCGTTATCATCATCGGCGCCGCGCTTGGCGCTTTCCTCGTCGCCAACCCGATGAAGGTGGTGAAGGACACCGGCAAGGCGATGCTGGAAGCGTTCAAGCAGGCCGTGCCGAAGGAAAAGGACTATCTCGAAACGCTCGGCGTGCTGCACAGCCTGATGCGCGAGTTGCGCACCAAGTCACGCAGCGAGGTCGAAGCGCATATCGACAACCCGGAGGAATCGGCCATCTTCCAGGCATTCCCGCTGGTTCTGAAACGCCACGACCTGACGCATTTCATCTGCGACTATTGCCGGCTGATCATCATCGGCAATGCCCGGCCGCATGAGATCGAGGCGCTGATGGACGAGGAAATCCAGACTATCCGCGCCGACAGCCTGAAACCTTACCATGCGATGAACGCCGTCGGTGACGGTTTTCCGGCGATCGGCATCATCGCAGCGGTTCTGGGCGTGGTGAAGGCGATGGGCGCGCTCGACCAGTCGCCGGAAATCCTCGGCGGCCTGATCGGAGCGGCGCTGGTCGGCACCTTCCTCGGCATCTTCATGTCCTATTGCATCGTCGGTCCCATCGCCACCAAGATCAAGGTCGTTCGCGAGAAGAACAACCGGCTCTACATCATCGTCAAGCAAACGCTGCTCGCCTACATGAACGGCTCGCTGCCGCAGGTAGCGATCGAGTTCGGCCGCAAGACGATATCCTCCTACGACCGTCCCTCGATCGACGCGGTCGAGCAGAGCACGATGAACACCGGCGGCGGCGAAGTCGCCAAGAAGGCGGCCTGAGCCATGACCGCGCCCAATGGGACGCAAGTGCTCGATGGATAGCCCGGCCAATCCTTCCCAAATGCGCGCTTATATCGTCGAGCGCCTGGTCGGCGACACCGGCGAACCCGACCATATCACCATGACGGCCCGAGCGCTGGCCGTGCGGGCGTTGCCGGCGATCCGAAAGGGACTCGCATGCTGTCTGGCAACGCCTGTCGGCCTCGACATCGTCTCGGTGGAACTGTCGCGTTTCGAGGCTGCCCGTCCCGGGCCGCAGGAGAATGGGGCGATGACCGTGGCCTCATCGCCGAGTTCTCCCGACGCACTGCTTCTGACGATCGAATCGCCTGGCGTTGCAATCCTCGTCTCGGCGATGTTCGGCGGCGATCCGGACCTGCCGGTGGCGGCGATCGAACGGCCTCTGTCGCCGACCGAAATCGACGTGGCGACCATGGCGTTCGAGGAAGTCGCCAAGGCGGTCAATGGGTCGGGGCCGCGCGCCTTCGCTTTCAACCTGCCGCTGCCGCAGGCGATTTCCGGAACCGAGCTGCGCGAGCGGGCAATCCGCGACGGGCCGGCTGCGCGCATCGACTTCGCCATCACGTCGGGCCGCACGACGGGTCGGCTGTCCCTGTTCATGCCGCAGCGTGTGCTGCTAAAACATCGCGGCGACAAGGCACCGCTGCCGGGCAAGCTCGGCAAGGACGACGACTGGGGCGAACGGTTTGGCGAGGAAATCATGCGTTCGGCCGTCAGGCTGGAGGCGACGATGCCGCTTGCCCGCATGACGCTGGCCGACATCGCCTGCCTGCAACTCGGACAGGTCATCGAACTGCGCGAAAACGCGCAGGGCGAGACGAAGCTGTCAGCCCGGCACAAGACTCTTTTCGTATGCGAGTTCGGCAAACTCGGACAGAACTATACGGTACGGATCAAGCAGCCCTTCGACGAGCGGCAGGATCTGATCGACGGGCTGGTGCGGCGCTGAATTGATCGGGCGCCACGGTAGATTGCAAGGGGACGATGGATGAGCCAGGGCATCGGGGCGGCGGCGCAGGACGGCGGTGAGGACCAGCTCAACCGGGCCATAGAGGAACTGCGCGGCGTGCTCAGCGAAGAGACGGGCGCGCCGCGCGCGCCGAGCGGCGCAGTTGCCGCGAATGCCAACATCATCATGAACATCCCGGTCGAAGTGCAGATCGTGCTGGGCAGCGCCGAGATGTCGGTGTCCGAGCTGATGGGGCTTCAGAAGGGATCGACCGTGGCGCTCAACCGGCGCGTCGGCGAGGCGGTCGACGTGATGGTCAACGGCCGCCGCATCGCCCGCGGCGAGATCACGGTCCTCGACAACGATCCCTCGCGCTTCGGCCTGCGGCTGACCGAGATCATCACCTCGGCTGGACCGGCGTGACGGCCCGGCGATGACAGGGTGCCGATGAGACCGAGCCGAGAATGACCACGCTCAACCTCACCCGCGCGCAGAAGGCTGCGGCCATCCTGGTCGCCATGGGCAAACCTGCCGCCAGTCGCCTGCTGAAATTCTTCAAGCAGGAGGAACTGAAGGCGCTGATCGAAGGCGCGCGGCTGCTGAAGACCATTCCGCAGAGCGAGCTGGAGCGGATCGTCGCCGAATTCGAGGCCGAATTCACGGAGGGCGCTGGCCAGATCGATTCGGCAGACCAGATGGACGATCTTCTCAGCGAGACCCTGTCGCCGGAAGAGATGAAGGCGATCATGGGCAGGGATCAGGCGGTTGCAGCCAACCAGCCGCCGCCGGTGTGGACCGAGCTGGAGAAGCTGGAGCCGGTCCGGCTCGGCGCGTTCCTCGCCAGCGAGCATGCCCAGACCTCGGCGCTGGTGCTGTCGAAGCTGGCGCCGCAGGCGGCCGCCAACACGCTGCTGACGCTGGAAAAGCCGCTGCGCGGCGAGATCATCCGGCGCATGATGTCGATTGCAACCATTCCCGAGGCGGCGACGAAGATCATCGAGAACCAGTTGCGCAGCCGCGTGCTCGGCGAAACCAACACCAAGGACACGTCGGCTGGGCAGAGCCGCGTCGCCAATCTCCTCAACGAACTCGACAAGGGCCAACTTGACGAGGTGATGCAGGACCTTCAGGAGGCCGGCACGCCCGATCTCGAGGCGATCCGCGCAAGGCTGTTCTCGTTCGAGGATATTCCGCTGCTCACGCAGAAGGCGCGTGTCGCGCTGTTCGACGGGCTGTCGACCGAACTCGTCACGCTCTGCCTTCGCAACACGCCGGCGCAGCTTGCCGAGTCCGTGCTGTCGTCGATCGGCGCCCGCTCGCGCCGCATGATCGAGTCCGAGCTCGGACAAGGTTCCGACGGCATCGCCATGGCCGACATAGTGAGGGCCCGCAAGACGGTCGCATCGACCGCGATCCGCATGGCGCGCGAAGGCACCTTCGAACTGCCGTCGACGCAAGCCGCCGCTGCCTGACGCCGGCCTGAGCAGCGACAGCCATGTCCGAGAGTGCCGACAAGGACAGCAAAACCGAAGACCCGACCGAGAAGAAGATCCGCGATACGGTCGAGAAGGGTAAGCTGCCCAGCTCGCGCGAGGCGCCGATCCTAGCTTCCTTCCTCGCCATACTTGTCTTCTCAGTGTTCTTCGCCCAGCAGAACATTGCCGAGATGGGCTCGTTCCTGTCGGTGTTCCTGGAGAAGCCGGAGGACTGGCCGCTCGACACGGCGAGCGACGTCGGCACGCTCTACAAGGCGGTGCTGATGCAGGTCGGCCAGGCCATCGTGGCGCTGGTGGCGATGCTTATGGCGGCGGGGTTCCTGGCCTCGGCCGTCCAGAACCTGCCGCAGTTCGTGGGCGAGCGCATCCAACCGCAAGCCTCGCGCATCTCGCTCTCAGAAGGGTGGAAGCGCCTGTTCGGCGTCCAGGGCTTCGTCGAGTTCGCCAAGGCGGTCGGCAAGCTTCTGTTCGTAACGCTGGTGCTGATCTTCATCCTGCGCAACGATCTCGTGACGCTGCTGTCCGGCATGATCACGCCGCCGGCTTCGTTCGGCCTGGTGATCCGCGACATTGCCATCAACATTCTTGTGGCCATCGTGGTGGTGATGGCGGCGATCGCCGGCGTCGACGTCGTCTGGTCGCGTTTCCATTGGCTGCAAGATTTGCGCATGACCAAGCAGGAGGTGAAGGACGAGATGAAGCAGTCCGAAGGCGACCCGATCGTCAAGTCGCGGCTGCGGTCGCTGGCGCGCGACCGGGCGCGGCGGCGGATGATGACGGCGGTGCCGCGTGCCACGCTGATCATTGCCAACCCGACCCACTTCTCCATCGCGCTGCGCTACGTCCGCGAAGAGAACACAGCGCCGGTGGTGCTTGCCAAGGGGCAGGATCTGGTTGCTCTCCGCATCCGCGAGATCGCGGCCGAACACAACATCCCGGTCTTCGAGGACGTGGCGCTCGCCCGCTCCATGTACAAGCAAGTTTCGGTGGATAGCGTGATCCCGCAGCAATTCTACCAGGCGGTCGCGGAGCTCATCCGCATCGTTTACGCCAAGCAGGCTCCGAAAAAACAGGCATCATGATCCGGCAATCGCACGCATCGTCCCGCGAGGTCATCGTCGCCGACGCAATTGGCGACATCGTCGCCGAATTGCGCCTGGTCGACGCCGCCGATTACATCGCCTTCATTAGGCTGGAGCATTTCGCCTGTATTTCCGACCTCGTGGATTCCGCCGCGGAACTGTACTTCATGCCGCGCACGATCCGGCTGGGCCACGGCGGCCAGGCGCATGTCGGCTGGTCGGAGCCGCCGCGCATCGAACTCGACCTCGAACTCAGGCCGCGCGGCGCGACAGTGTATTTCACGCTGACGCTAGGCGCGGAGGAGGCGTCGGTCGAGGTCAATTACGTGGCCTTCGACGATCCAGATCCCGATCCGGAGAAGAACACGGCTTTCCTCGCGGCGGCAATCGAGGATTCACGGATTCGGCGCGCGGAGCCGGCGATTGGTCCGTAGGCCAGGACAACTGTAAGAGAATTCTTACTCGAAGAGGCCGAGTTTCATGGCCTTGGCCACCGCATGGGTGCGGTTGGTGGCGTTAAGTTTCTGCGTCGAACTCGCCAGATACTGGTTGGCCGTGTGGATCGACAGCTTCAAAGAAGCGGCGATCTGCTCGCTGGTAAGGCCGTTGGCCGTCAGCTTCAGGCATTCCAGTTCGCGCTTCGAGATGCTCGGCATTTTGCGCAGCTCATTGGAGCGGATCATCGCCACGGCGTTGAACAGGGAGAAGCAGCGGGCGTGGATGTCAAAAACCTGGTCGCCCGCCAGCGATATGTCTCGTCCCCAGAAGGCGATCAGCCCGCATTGGCCGCGATCGGAAAAGACCGGAAAGGCGATGCCAGGATGGCCAGGCACCAACTCTTCCGTGCGATCCGCCATTTCGAGCCCCGCGAACGTTTCGGGGGAGGCGGTTGCCTCGCCGTTGGTCCACCAGCACGGCAGGCTGGAGGTGCGGGCATGGCGCACAATCGCCTCGCCATCGCGCTCCGACGCGGCGCGGGTCGACGCGGAAAAGCCGGGGTAGTGCGAATCGAAGCAGGCAACAAGCCGCGCGCGTTCCAGCGACGGGCTGACGAAGAAAAGCGCGAATTCGGATGCGTTGATGTCGATGGCGATCCACCGGCAGCGTCGCACGGCATCGGGTACGGTCAGCGTATGCCCCGCTTCGTCACTCGGCGCGGCGGCGCCGAACGGGGACTTGTGATCCCGGGCACTAGAGCGTGCGGCGGCCTTGCGGTTGTCCTGCCTGGTCAAATGATGCCGCTCCTGATTGCGGTCGCGACGGCCATGACCCGGTTCGAGGCCGCGAACTTCTGAATGGCGTGGGTGACGTAGCTGTTCACGGTGTTGGCGGAAACGCCGAGGATGAGTGCCACCTCATCGGTCGTTTTGCCTTCGGAAACCCAGTAGAGGCATTCGCGTTCGCGGTCGGAGAGCGGGTCCTGCTGGGCGGCCGCCGCCAAGAGGCCGGGCACTTGCGACAGGGCGTGGCAGCAGCGCATCTGCGTACGGCTCAACTCGGCTGGGTCCAGTTCTCCCGGTTCAGCGGTGGACAACAGCATGAACAAGCGCTGGCGACCGACATTCAGCCTCAGCGCGAAGATCTCGCCGTGGCCGAGAACGTCCAGAAGCTTCACCTCCTCGCCGTCGAGCACGCCGGTGACGGGCGGAGCCTCGCGCGTGGTGATCGGCCGTGGCCGTATGCCGGGCGGCACTGAAAAGCTGCTTTGGGCGATCGCGGCGATGGCCTGGTGGCCGACGAGCTGGATTGCGTCGTAGATCCAGTTCGAGGCGACGATGCGAATGTCGCTGCGGTTCTGGTCGTGAAGCACGGCGACAAGCATATAGCTGTCGGCCCCGATGTTTTGGCAAAGCGCCATCAGGAATCCGGTGAGGTCGCCTCGCGAGGCCAGCCTTTTCGCTAGTCCCGTCGATGCCTCATACTGTTCGCCTAGGCTCGTCATGCCGTCCGCTGGAAGCCTGAATCGTTGCGTGTGCCCGGACCCTGGCTGCGCCAGCGACCGGACATGAAAAACGCATCACTTGTTACGAAAACCACACGCCTGCCCTTTGGACAGGCCGCGAACCGCACTGCACCCGAATGTCCCGCCGGATCCCCGAAACCTGCCCGATGGGGCCGAATTGCGGTGGATTATGCGCCGCATCTCGACTGATTCGGTTTCAATCTAGCGTGTCGCGAATCCGACATCAAAGCCGAAAAACTAAAAAGTTAATAAATGTGTATCCATCGCTCGGGCTAATGTGGCCGAGACGACTCAGGCTGTTGACATGTCGCCTGCGGGTGAAACGAACGGTTGCTGCTGGACGAGCCGTGGGCTACCGCCCCAGCGGGTGCGGCATGTAGCCGACGAAGCCGGCGATCTTCCACCGGCCGCCGGTTTTTCGGCAGAAATACAGCGTCTGCCAGTTCAGCCGGTCGGCCGTGCCATCGGCCTTGGCTATCGAGCCGTTGAACTTCTTGTGCAGCACGGCGCGGTCGCCGTCGACATCGATGTCGCGCATGTTGGTCACCCGGAACATGGCGTCGAGCAGCGGTTCGGCATATTTGGTCTTGGCCGTCTCGGCGGCCTGGCGCAGCCATTCGTCGCGATAGATTTCCAGCCGCGGAAACTGCAGCCGCCAGGCGTCGGCATCGTTCAGGAAATGCGCGTGCATGCCGAAGAAGCTGTCGGCGAGAAAATCGTCCTCGACCATCGACCAGTCCTGGGCGATGAAGGCCTGGAAGTCGCGGCGCATCAGCATTTCCCAGAGTTCGTGGCGGTCCCGATCGCCCTCGGGGAACGGATTCCTGTCGAATGTCATGATTTGCCACTCCTTGTCGCGACTAGCGCTGTCTCAGCTCAGTTTGCCGCGCGCAGCCACCGGCAGTTGTTCGATCACTTGCCCGTCCTCGGCGACATGCACCACGTCGAACAGGTTGGAGACCACGCAGACATGGTTGGGAATGACGCGGACCTTGTCGCCGATGGCGGGTTTCATCGCACAGCGCGACAGGTCGACAATGCCATGCTCCTCGTTGAGCATGGTGATCACCGCGTCCGGATATTCGACGATGTGGCCGTGGCCGGGCGACGGCGACAGGTCGGCTGCCAGCGATTTCGAGCCGGTGTCGAGGATGGCGCGGTCGGCGGTCGGGCGGCTGACGACGGTCGCCAGCACGGTCAGCGCGCAGTTTTCCAGCGTGCCGTGGCCGTAGGTCACCTGCATGCGGTCCGAATAGATATAGGTGCCCGGCCGCAGTTCCGTCGCCGCGTCGACGCGGGTGGGTCCGAAGAAATCCGGCGAGTTGCCGACCGACACGCGCTCGACCCGGATGCCTTCCGCCTCGAAAAGTTTCAGCGCGTCATGCAGCCAGGAATCCACGCCTGAGACCTTCTGACGTGGCGGGTATGTCATAAGGCCGCCGAAGCGCAGGCCGGGATGGGAAGCGATGCGTTTGGCCAGCGCCACCGCGTCGGCCGCCGACTGGACGCCGCAGCGGCCGCCGCCGGTGTCGCATTCGATCAGAACGGTGAGCGGGCGCCCCGCGTCGGTGAAGGTGGCGCCATAGCCGTCGACGGTGGTGGCGCTGTCGGCCGTCACAGACAGCGTGATGCGCTCGTGCAGCGCCTTCAACCGCTCCAGCTTCGGTTTGCCGATGATGTTGTACGGGATGAAGATGTCGCCGATGCCGGCATCGGCCATCACCTCGGCCTCGCCGATCTTCTGGCAGGTGATGCCGATGGCGCCGAGTTCGAGTTGCCGCCTGGCGAATTGCGGCAGCTTGTGCGTCTTGATGTGCGGCCGGAGCTTTTTGCCCTGCCGGTCGGCATGCGCCTGCGCCCGCTTCAAATTCTCTTCGACGATTTTTCGGTCGATGACGATCGCCGGTGTATCCAGGTCTTCGACGCGCATGTTTTCTCCTCGTTCAGAGCCCGTTCTGGAAATGCGTCACCCTGCGATCACGCATTTTCCAGGCGTTCTTACGCGATTTCGTTGAGGAAGGGCAGGTTGCTGGCGAGCAGCCCGGCATCGACATTGAGCGAGACGCCGGTGATGCCGCTCGCCGCCGGTGAGGCGAGAAACACCGCCGCGCGCGCCACTTCCGCCGGTTCCACGAGCCGCCCGAGCGGATAGAGCCTGCTGACCGCACCGAGAATGTCCGGCTTTTCGGCGATGCGATGCTCCCAGGCGCCGGTGCGGATCGAACCCGGCACGATGGCGTTGGCGCGCACGCCGTTGCCGCCCTCCTCGGTGGCGATGGCGCGCATCCAGGCGAGCAGCCCGGCTTTGGCCGCCGCATAGGCGGGATTGCCGAAATGGGCAAGCGCGTTGACGGAGGAGACGAAGATGAAGGCGGCGCCGCCCGGCCGGTTGCGCATCGACGGCAGCAGTGCCTGCGACAGCAGGGCGGCGCTGCGAAAATTCAGGTTCATCTCGCGGTCGAGCGCTTCCGGGGTGACGGCGGCAAGCGTCTCGGCGCGGGTCCAGCCGGCATTGGAAATCACCGCTGCCGGCGGTTCGTTTTCGTTCATGCGCGCGGCGAAAGCGGTCACCGCCGCCTCGTCGAGCAGGTCGAAGCGGTGTGCCTCGGCAATCCCGGGCGCGGAAAGATCCATGCCTTCCACGTCGCAGGCGACGACACGCGCGCCGCATCCGGCAAGCACCTCGACCAGCGCCTTGCCGAGCCCGCCGCCGGCGCCGGTGACGATGACGCTGCGCCCGCCGAAATCGATCATCCCACCCCCTCCGGTCGCGGCTTCCGGTTGCCTTCGCCAGCCTTCCCGGATTGCCGATCGATCCAGAATGATGAGGTCCGTGTAACAAAGCAACACGGATTTCGGATTTCGTGTTGCTTTCCAACAAGACTGGTGGACGCGTCGCCGGATGAGGGTTATGCAAATGACCGCGCTGGCGGTCTGCCGCTGGCCGGACAATAGGGCCGGACGGCCGCGCAGGCCTTGCAAGGTGCGGGCTCGCGGCCTGTTCGCTCGATGGGAGGGTTTATGCCAAAACAGTGTTTCGGAACCTCGCATGTGCCGCTGTCGCCGGCCGTGCGGGCCGGCGATTTCGTGTTCGTCTCGGGCCAGGTGCCGGTCGGTGCCGACGGCATCGTGGTCACCGGCGGCATCACCGAGCAGACGGAACAGGTGCTGCAGAACGTCAAGGCCGCACTGGCATTGGCCGGCTGCGGCATGGAGGACGTAGTCAAGACGACCTGCTGGCTGGACGACGCCCGCGATTTCGGTGGTTTCAACGCCGTCTACGCAAAACATTTCCCGAAAGAGCCGCCGGCGCGCACCACCGCCGAATCCCGCCTGATGCTCGACATCAAGGTCGAGATCGAGGCGCTGGCCTACAAGCCACTCTGAGTTTCCGGCAGGCGAGACATGGCGCGGTTCTCCGGATGCGGGCCGTTCCGAAACGTTATCGCGACCGGGTGAAAGGCGAGGACCATGCAGTTTGATCTCCTCCTCAAGGGCGGGCGTGTCATCGATCCGGCATCCGGCCTCGACACTGTCAGCGACATCGCCGTTGCCGGCGGCAAGATCGCCGCGATCGAGGCCGATATTCCTGCCGACCGGGCCGCGCAGGTGGTCGACGCGACCGGCAGCATGGTGACGCCTGGTCTCATCGACCTGCACAGCCACGTCTACTGGGGCGGCACCTCGCTCGGCGTCGACGCCGACCTGCTCGCCGCCCGCAGCGCCACCACCACCTTCGTCGATGCCGGCAGCGCCGGTGCGGGGAATTTCCTCGGCTTCCGCCGCCACGTCATGGAGCGGTCGAGAGCCCGCATCCTCGCCTATGTGAACATCTCCTTCGCCGGCATCTTCGGGTTTTCGAAGAACGTCATGGTCGGCGAATGCGCCGATCTCAGGCTGTGCGACCCGCGCGAACTCGTCGGCTGCGTGGCGGAACACCGCGACGTGGTGGTCGGCGTGAAGGTGCGGGCCGGCAAACACGCCAGCGGCACCAGCGGCATCGCGCCGGTCGATCTCGCCGTCGAGGGCGCCGACAAGGTCGGCCTGCCGTTGATGGCGCATATTGACGAGCCGCCGCCCGGCCGCTCCGAAGTGCTGCCGCGCCTGCGCAAGGGCGACGTGCTCACCCATTGTTTCCGGCCGTTCCCCAACGCTCCTGTCTTCGCCTCCGGTGCGGTCAGGCCCGACATGCATCTGGCGCGTGAGCGCGGCGTCATCTTCGACATCGGCCACGGCATGGGCTCCTTCGACTTCGACGTGGCGCGCACCATGCTCAAGGAAGGGCTCGGGCCGGACGTGATCAGCAGCGACGTTCACCTGCTCAGCATTGACGGGCCGGCCTTCGACATGCTCGTCTGCATGTCGAAGATGATGGCGCTCGGCATGCCTTTCCCAGACGTTCTGAAAGCCTCGACGCTGCGGCCGGCGGAAGCCATCGCGCGCGCCGATCTGGGCCGGCTGGCGGTCGGCGGGCCGGCCGACATCGCGGTGCTCGGCGAGCGGGCGGGGCCGGTCAGCTTCTTCGATTCCAACGGCGCGGAACTGATCGCGGAGCGCGAACTGATCTCGCATGGCATCGTCATGGGCGGGGCGTGGTGGCCGAACGAACAAAAGCATGTTGCGCGCGCCTATACTCCCGGCGGGCGCCAGACCCATGCCGATCTGGCCCGCCGGCATTTCGGCAAGTGCAACTGTTGCTGAGGGAAGAATGCCGAATTCCATGTTCGATCTCACCGGCCGCACGGCCCTGATCACCGGCTCGACGCGCGGCCTCGGCCGCGCGTTTGCCGAGGGACTGGCGGGTGCCGGCGCGAAGGTGATCCTCAACGGCACCGATGCGGCGCGCGTGGCCGCAGCCGTCGACGAGGTCCGCGCGCTCGGGCACCAGGCGGACGGCATTGCCTTCGACGTGCGCGACGAAGGCGCGATCCTCGCCGCCTTCGAGCGCTTCGACGCGGATGGCGTCGCCATCGACATCCTGATCAACAACGCCGGCATCCAGTGGCGCAAGCCGATGGTCGACCTGCCCACCGCCGAATGGCAGAAGGTCATCGACATCAACCTGACCAGCGCCTTCGTCATCGGCCGCGAGGCCGGAAGGCGCATGGTGGCGCGCAAGCGTGGCAAGATCATCAACATCTGCTCGACAACCAGCCTTTTGGCTCGCGCGACGATTTCGCCTTACGCCACCAGCAAGGGCGGCCTGAAAATGCTGACCCAGCAGATGGCGGCGGAATGGGCGGGAAGCGGCGTGCAGGCCAACGGCATCGCGCCCGGCTACATCATCACCGAGATGAACGACGCGCTGGTCAACAATCCGGACTTCGATGCCTGGGTAAAAGCCCGCACGCCGTCGCGGCGCTGGGGCCTGCCGGAGGAGATCGTCGGCACGGTCGTCTATCTCGCCTCGTCCGCGTCGGACTATGTAAACGGCCAGCTCATTTCGGTCGACGGCGGCATGACCGCGGTGGTGTGAGGGCCAGATTTCCGGCGCTCACACTGCGTTCGACGGCGCGCCATAGACCGGCGTCGGAGTCCCCTCCATCCGCGCCTTGATCTGCAAGGCGACGTATTTGGAATAGAAGCGCGACAGCGCCAGGTTGCCGCCGTGGAACCACAGCGCTTCCTGCGCGGTCGGTTTCCACATGTTGCGCGGATCGCCCTGCCACGGGCCTGGGTCGCCGCGCACGCCGGAGCCGAGGCCCCAGCACGGGCCGACCTTGTCGGCCACCGCGCGCGAAACCAGTTGCGCCACCGTCTCGTGCATCGACTGGTAACCGGTGCAGCAGACGATCGCGTCGGCCGCCAGTTCGCTGCCGTCGTCGAACAGGATGCCTCGCGGCGTCAGCGACTTGATCGACACGCCGCTGCGCACCTTGATCTCGCCGTCGATGATCAGTTCCGAGGCGCCGACATCGATGTAATATCCCGAGCCGGTGCGGTAGGCCTTCATCATCAGGCCGGTCTCGTCCTCGCCGAAATCCAGCGCGAAGCCGGCGGACGCGAGGCGCTCGTAGAAAGCGGCGTCGCGCTTGCGGATATGGTCATAGAGTTTTTTCTGGCCTTCGGGCATCAGTGCGAAAGGCGTCGACGCCACCAGCATGTCGGCCTTCTGCGTGGTCGTGCCACGCGCAAATGCGGCCTCCGAATAGATCTCGAAGGCCAGTTCCATCAGCGTGTCCGACTTCACCACCGTGGTCGGCGAGCGCTGGATCATCGTCACCTCGGCGCCGCTCTCCCACAAGTCGACGCTGACGTCGTGGCCGGAACTCGCCGCGCCGATCACCGCGACCTTTTTGCCGCCGAAACGCCGTCCGTCGGTATACTGGCTGGAATGCAGGATTTCGCCGCTGAAATTGTCGGCGCCCGGCAGCGGGATCATTTTCGGCGGCCCATAGGCGCCGGTGGCGAAGACCAGGTGTTGCGGCTTCAGGACGACCGTCTCGCCGGCCCGATAGACCTCGACCGTCCAGAGCTTTTCGTTCGCGTCGTAGGAGGCTTTCGTGCAGGTCGAACTTGTCCAGTAGTTCAGCTCCATGACCCGCGCATACATCTCCAGCCAGTCGCCCATCTTGTCCTTGGGCGTGAACACCGGCCAATGATCGGGGAAGGGGATGTAGGGCAGGTGATCGTACCAGACCGGGTCGTGCAGCACGAGCGAGCGGTAGCGGTTGCGCCAGGAATCGCCGGCCCGCGCATTCTTCTCCAGCACGATCGCCGGCACGCCCAACTGTTTCAGCCGCGCGCCGAGCGCGATGCCGCCCTGTCCGCCACCGATCACCACGCAGTAGGGCTGATGCGTACGGCCAAGTCCGTCCTCCTCGCGCCGCCGTTCTTCCGACCATGTCCGGCGGGCGCGGTCCGCCTTGTGGCGCACGCCGATCGGACGGCTTGTGCCCGCCTTTTCCTCGAAACCTTTGAGGTCAGAAAGCGCGGTGAAAAGCGTGCGGCATTTGCCATTACGCAGACGCAGGCAGCCTTCGCCCCGGCCCGCCGCGGTCTCGAAGCTGAACCAGGCTTCGACAAGGCCGTCCTCGCTCGTCGCCTCGCCGGTCAGCCGCCAGCCGGTGGGTCGGGCCGAGTCGAGCGCTGCGACGAGCATGTCGTGGATCGAGGCCCGGCCCTCGAGCGTCTTGATATTCCAGGTGAAGGCCAGAAGGTCGCGCCAGTAGCAGTCGTCAAGGAAGAGGTCGGTGGCCGCCCCTACGTCCTTCGTTTCCAGCGCCTTGGCGAAGGCGCCGAGCCATGCGGCGGCAGTTTGAGTGGCGGAATTCTCGTGCATTCAAGTCTCCGAGGAGGGCGGGTGGGGGGCAGAGGAAAAAGCCCTCAATCTCCCAGCGGCTCCATCTCCTTGCCGGCTCTGTAAGTCTGGATGTTGTATTTGATGCGCCGCAGCGTCTCGCGCGCCGGGCCGTCGATCTTGTAGCCGGTCGCCACCGCCAGCAGGTCGATCGCCGCCAGGAAGGCGAAGCGCGAGGCCGTCGGCTTCAACGTGTCCGGATATTCCGGCACCGCCACGGTCAGTTTCACGTCGCAGGCGCGCGCAAGCTCGGTGTCCGGCGCGGTGATGCAGACGGCGCTGGCGCGGTAGTGGCGGGCGAGTTCGACCGCCTCGACCACCTCGTGGGTGCGGCCGGTGGCGGAAATCGCGATCACCAGATCGCCCGGCTTCAGCGTCGAGGCGGTCATGCGCATCACATAGGGGTCGTTGTGGGCGCTCACCGTCACGCCATAGCGGAACAGCCGGTACTGCGTCTCCTGCGCCAGCGCCGAGGAACTGCCGCCGAGCCCGAACACCGCGACCTGCCGCGCTTTTGCGATCAGTTCGGCCGCCTTCTCCAGTTGCGCCGGATCGATCTGCCGCTCCGCTTCCTGCAGCGCCAGCCGCGCCTCGCCGAACACCGCGTTCCAGAACGGCATGCCGTTGTCGCCCGAAGGCTGCGCCGGCGGCTTGTTCAGGTAGAGCGCGCCGACCACCAGGCTCTGCGCAAGTTTCAGCTTGAAATCGCGCACGCCCTCGCAGCCTATGGCGCGGCAGAAGCGCGTCACAGTCGGCTCGCTCACCTCAGCGCGTTCCGCCAGCGCGGCGTTGGATGCGTCGATGGCGAAACGCACGTCGTCGAGCACCACGTCGGCCACCCGGCGTTCGGCCGGACGCAACTCGCCATAGGTATCCTTCACCAGCGAGATGATGTCGGGAATCCGCTTGGCGTGCTCATGCGCCTCGGCGGCGTCTTCGCCACCTAGCCAAGCCTCGCCGAGAGCTTCCGTCATGGAGATGTTTCCGTTCTTCCACCCGCTTGCGCCGTGTCTCGCGAACCGCTGGGCCGGTAAAGTATGTAGGAAAGCAACATCCTTGGCAACGCCTCATAAAATCAAATAAAAACAATCGGATGGTGAAAATCATTTGCAGGCTTTCAACCAAGCGGTTGCGAGCGCTTGACAGAAAAGTAGGATAGTTACAGACTGATTTTTGCGGACCGATGATAAGGGGATCATCGCGCGAATTCCGAGGGCGCATGAACGCTGGCCATGCCATAAAGCCGAAGCTTGGTGTGCGTGCCGCAACCAAGGTCTATCACACGGCTTCCGGCGATCTGTTGGCGCTGGACCGTTGCGAACTCGATGTCCGCGCCAAGGAGATCGTGTCAATCGTCGGACCCTCCGGCTGCGGCAAGACCACGCTTTTGTGGTCGATGTCGGGCCTGCACAAGCTCTCTGCCGGCGAGGTCGTCCTGGACGGTGAAAGGATCACGGGACCGCATCCCGATATCGGCATCGTCTTCCAGGAAGCCAATCTGCTTCCCTGGCGCAATCTCGACGCCAACATCAATTTTCCCTTCGAGATCAAGGGCACGCAGCCCGACAGGCAATGGATCCAGCATCTCCTGCGCCGCGTCGGGCTGGAAGGTTTTGGCGGAAAGTTCCCGCGCGAGCTTTCCGGCGGCATGCAGCAGCGTGCAGCGATCGTGAGGGCACTGTCGCTCAAGCCGTCGGTGCTGTTGATGGACGAGCCGTTCGGTGCGCTTGACAGTTTTACCCGCGAGGAGATGAACAGGCTGGTCGAGGAAATCTGGCTCGACGCGCCGACCACCATCGTTTTCATCACCCATTCGATCGAGGAAGCGATCTTCCTGTCGGATCGCGTGGTGGTGTTGACGCCGCGCCCCGGCCGCGTCGCCAAGGAATATCCGGTGCCGTTCCCGCGACCGCGCTCGTTGGAGATCATGGCGACGAAGGAGGTTTTCGACCTCACCAACGCCATCAAGATGGACATTGTTGGCGGGCGCGTCGGTGCCAAGGCGAAACCGGCGCTGACCGTCGTCAACGGAGGGGCGCCGAGATGAGCCAGAGCGACGCCATTCCGGAATTCCAGAAGTCCAAGACGGGCGAGGGCGGAGACGTCAGCCTCACCAATTTGTCCGCCTTTTCAGGCGGTCCCGGTATAAAATCCTGGGCCGAGGTCGCGGCCATCATCGCGGTCGCCGTCATCATCATCGGCGGCGCAGAGTTCGCGCTGCGCTGGTTCGAGGTGCCGCAATACATCATGCCGCCGCCCAGCCTGATCGTCTGGGCGCTGTTCGACGAGTTTCCGCTGATCGCGCCGCATCTCGGCTACACGCTGGTCGAACTCCTGTCGGGTTTCGCCATCGGCTCGATCATCGGACTGATCCTGGCGGCTGTCATCACCCAGTTCCCCTTCGCCGAGAAGATCGTCGCACCCTATATCCTGCTGCTCGTGACCACGCCGATGCTGGCGCTGGTGCCGCTGCTCATCCTGCGCTTCGGCTTCGGCTACACGCCGCGCATCATCGCCGTGGCGCTCGCCGCCGGGCCGATGGTTATGATCAATGCCGCTACCGGTTTCCGCCGGGTCGACAGCGCCAAGATTGCGCTGGCGCGTTCCTATGGCGCGAGCACATTGCAGATATTCTGGAAAATCCGTGCGCCAATGGCGCTGCCGATGATCCTGGTCGGGTTGATGATCGGCGCGATCTTCGGCCTCTTGACCGCCGTCGGCGCCGAGATGGTCGGCGGCGGCTTTGGGCTCGGCAACCGGCTCACCAGCTACTCATCGATGATCCAGATGCCGCAGTTCTTCGCGGTGGTACTGCTGCTGTCGATCCTCGGCATCCTGATCTACGTGCTCTTCTTCTTCATTGGGAAGAAGTGGGCAAGCTGGGAGGCGTAAAAGAGCGAAAGCCACGCGCCGGCCGGCCGACGACAAGAACGAAAACGTCAAACAATGGGAGACTGACAATGACGATCTTCAACACGGGCATGACCCGCCGCACCTTCCTGCAGGTGACGGGCGCGGGCGTGGTGACCGCGACCGCGCTCGGCGGATCTGCGCTGCGCGCCAACGCAGCGGCCTACGAGAAATTCACCTGGATCTCGCCGCGCGGCACGCTGGAAGTGCTGGACGACTACCCCTACTGGGCGGCGAAGAAGATGGGCTATTTCGGCGACCTGCCGACCGACATGCAGCCCGGCCCGTCCGACGGCACGGCGACGGTCAAGTTCGTCGATGTCGGCCAGGCCGATATGGGTTTCCCGTCCCCCGGCATCTTCTCCTTCGCGCTGCAGAACGGCATGAAGCTGAAGAGCGTCTTCCACATGGGCGCGCGCGACACCTTCTCCATCGCCTTCCGCAAGGGCGAGGGCATGGCCGACCTGAAGGGCCTCGAAGGCAAGACGATGCTGCTCGGCTCGGCCGCCTGGCAGGCGATCACCGACCCGATGCTCGCCGCTCAGGGCGTCGACGTCACCAAGATCAAATATGTCGAGGCCGGCTGGCCGACCTGGGGCACCGCACTTGCCGGCGGCCAGGGCGACGCCGCGCTCTCCTGGGAGGGCCTGCGCGCCGAATGGATCGCGACTGGCCTGAAATTCGACTACTGGCTGGGCGTGCAGAAATCGAAACTGCCGGCCAACACCTTCGTCGTGCGCGCCGCCGATCTTGAAGACCCCGACAAGAAGGCGTTCCTCGAACAATATCTGCGCGGCTGGGCCATGGGTCTCGAATTCGGCCACCAGAACCCGCGCGCGGCGGTGGAGGCGGTGTTCGAGCAGTTCCCGGCCTTCGCCAAGAACACCGGGCCGGAACTCGGCACCACCTCGCTGCTGGAGCAGGACAACGTCTTCCGCGGCGACATGGACAAGCGCGGCGGCTGGGGTTGGCACGACATGTCGAGCTGGCAGCAGTTCTTCGACCTGACGCTCAAGCTCGGCCAGATCAAGGAGCCGGTGAAGGCTGAGGACGTCTGCACCAACGACCTGATCAAGGGCGCCAACGATTTCGACCACGCCAAGGTCAAGGCCGACGCCGACGCCTACAAGCTCACCGACGCCTTCGCGGCGATCGACGTCGAGAATGTCCGCGCGCATATGTTCGACGACGCGGTGTGACGTACTAGATCGCGATCCTTCGCACTCCCCTCTGTCCTGCCGGACATCTCCCCCTCGAGGGGGAGATTGGAGGTAGCCAAGGGTTTCGCCAATCATCGACGGCGTGGCGCCGTCGCAAGCGGCCGGCCAATCTCCCCCCCTTGAGGGGGAGATGTCCGGCAGGACAGAGGGGGGTGCTGGCTGTGCCTTCCCAAGCAACTGATCGGGAGGGCACCATGCCGGACAAAGTCAAAATCCTCGTCGTCGGCCTCGGCAATATGGGCGCGTCGCATGCCAGCGCCTATCACCGCAATCCGGGGTTCGAGATCGTCGGGCTGATGAGCCGCTCGATCAAGGGCAAGAAAATTCCCGACGAGTTGAAGGGCTATCCGCTCTACGAAGACTATGACGAGGCGCTGAAGGCAGCAAAACCCGACGCGGTGTCGATCAATAGCTGGCCGAACACGCATGCCGAATACGCGCTCAAGGCGTTCGACGCCGGCTGCCACGTCTTCATGGAAAAGCCGATCGCCACAAACATCGAGGACGCCGAAGCGGTCGTCGCCGCAGCCCGCGCCAGGAACAAGAAGCTGGTGCTGGGCTACATCCTGCGCGTCCATCCGTCCTGGATCAAATTCATCGAGATGGGCAAGACGCTCGGAAAACCGCTGGTGATGCGGCTCAACCTCAACCAGCAGTCCTCGGGCCCGGCCTGGCACTGGCACAAGAACCTGATCGACTCGCTGATCCCGATCGTCGACTGCGGCGTGCATTATGTCGACGTCATGTGCCAGTTGACCGGCGCCAAGCCGGTGCGCGTCCATGGCATCGGCGCGAAACTCTGGGCCGAGGCCGACAAGGACAATTACGGCCATCTTCACGTCACCTTCGACGACGGCTCGGTGGGCTGGTACGAGGCCGGCTGGGGGCCGATGATGAGCGAGGTGGCCTTCTTCGTGAAGGATGTTGTCGGGCCGAAGGGCGCGGTGTCGATCGTCGCCAACCAGGGCGGCAGCGTCACCGATGCCGAAAAACTCTCCGATTCCGCCGACATCGACAAGCACACCAAGACCGATGCGATCAAGATTCACCACTCTGCGGTCGACAAGGACAAGAACTGGTCGAAGCCGGACGAGATTTTTTCCATGACCGACGAGCCCGGTCACCAGGAACTCTGCGACCGCGAGCAGGCGTTTTTCCTGAAGGCCATCCAGGAGGATATCGACCTGTCGGAATCCATGGACGCGGCGGTCAACTCGCTGCGCATCGTGCTGGCGGCCGAGCAGAGCATTGCCGAGAAGAAGGCGATCGAATTGGCTTGAGGAGGTGAAGGCGGCGGCCTCGGCGACCAAAATCCCGCACCGGGCGGTTCGACTGCCCTGTGTTGATTGCCGGAGTACCCATAATGCTGGCTGACCAACTCCGCCGTCTGTTCGAGATCGGAAAACATCCGCTCCGCTTCACCGGCAGCACTACGCAGCAGGATGACGGCTTCACCGTCGAAACCCTCTCCTTCGCCACGGCTGATGGCGAGAGGGTGCGCGGCATCCTCACCCGTCCGCCGACGAACGACCGCCCGCTGCCGGCCATCCTCTACATCCACGCCCATGGCGACCGCTACGACATCGGCGCCTCGGAATTGCTCGACGGCCGCCCGGCGCTGCAATCGCCGCTCGGACCGGTTTTTGCGCACGCCGGCTATTTAACGCTGGCGATCGACCTGCCGTGCTTCGGCGAGCGTTCCGCTGATAAGGAGCAGCCGACGACCAAGGCGCTGCTGTGGCGCGGCCGGTCGCTGGCCGGAAAAATGCTGGGCGAACTGTCTTCGGCGCTGGACTATCTGGCCGCGCGACGCGATGTCGATGCCGGCCGCATCGGCGTGTTCGGCATCTCCATGGGCGCCACCTTCGGCTACTGGCTGGCGGCGGTGGAACCGCGGCTAACCTGCGTCATGCATCTCTGCTGCTTCGCCGATTTCGCAAAGCTGATCGAGACCGGCGCGCACAATTTGCATGGCATCTACCTGACCGTCCCCGGCCTGCTCGAAGCCGCCGGCAATGGCGAGATCGCCGGGCTGATCGCGCCACGCCCGCAACTCGTCTGCATCGGCGACCGCGATCCGCTCACCCCGCCGCACGCTTTCGATCCGGCCTTCGCGCAACTGTCCGCAGCCTACGAAAAGGCGGGCGCGAGCGAAAAGCTGGCGCTGCATCGGGAGGCCGAGACGGGGCATCAGGAGAGTGCGGCGATGCGGGAGCGGGTGCTGCGCTTTGCCGCCGCCCACCTGCGGCGGCATTGACGCTCGGGAGCGTCGCGGTTCGACACGTTACGGAACCTATGAACTGATCGCAGGAACGCCCTTCTGCAATGCGCAAAAGTCCGGTTCAAAACCTTCTCGTTAATCGGGGAGTTTTGCGACGCTTCAAAATTTACGAAAAATTTAGGCTAATTCTGTGGAAATAAAATGACCTATTTTGATCCGACGAAGGAAAGATAAAACGGTCCATAGCACGTCCTTCGGCGTGCTCGTTTCCCCTTCAGGCTCAGTCATCGGATCGTTGCAATGAACGCCATTGCCAATTCAAGCCCCGCATATTTTCCTTCAGCGCAAGGTCTCTCATCTCAAGCGATCGGCGCTACGCGATCAAGAGCGGTCGGTCCCGACGTTCTTCGATCGTTGGCGATCCTTCTTGTCATGCTGGTGCATCTGCCTGTTGAAGCAACTCCGTCGCTGCTTGTTGGCGTCCGCAACTATGCTTGGCTTGGGGTGGATGTTTTCTTTGTGCTGAGCGGCTACCTGATTGGAGCCCAACTCTTCAAGGAGGTTTCGCACACCGGTGGCGTCGATCTGAAATCCTTTTACCTGCGTCGCGTTTTCCGAATCTTCCCTGCGTTCTTCGTCGTCTTGGGCCTCTATGCGATCTTCCCCGTGGTGCGGGATGCCCCGACGATGCAGCCCGTCTGGAGTTTCGCGACCTTTACCGTGAACTTCGACTTTGACCCTCGCTTGGGCCGTGCCTTCACGCAAGCATGGTCGTTGTGTGTTGAAGAGCATTTCTATCTGGTTCTGCCGCTGCTCATCTTGCTGCTGCATCGTCGCATTGGTGTGCATTCGACGCTGCTCATTGCAGGTGTGATCGCGATTGCGGGAATGATCCTGCGATACACCCTGTGGGAGAGCCAGGTCGGTACTCTCGTTGACGTCGGCAAGCTGCGGGATGCCTTCGCCGTTTACCTCAGGGACGTGTATTATCCCACATACACCCGTTTGGATGGTCTGATGTTCGGCGTTCTCCTTGCCGCTGCGAGGCATTTCAAACCGGAACTCTACAAGCGCTACGCGCCACCGCGCTTTGCCCTTGCGACGGGGTTCGTTTTCGTCGGAGTTGCGCTTGTTCTGTTCTCTATTCGCGGTCCGCTTGCCGGAACCACCTTATTTCTCGTCTTTCAGGCGCAGCCGGGGGCGGTCGCAGGCTTCCCGCTGATTTCCATCGGAATCGCCCTTATTCTTGGGGCTATGCTCGACTTGGAACATGTGCTGAGGAGGTGGCCGGTTCCCGGAGCAGTGGTCATCGCCACCTTGTCGTACAGCCTTTATCTGACGCACAAGTCAGCTTTCCATATCAGCAGGCTTATCTTTGGAGAAGAAAACCTTCAGGGTGGTTTCGGTTTCGTGGTTTATCTGGCAATCAGCTTTGCGGCAGCAATCGCGCTTTGGTTTTTTGTAGAGAGAACATTCCTCTTGCTGCGGGATCATTTGCTCTCTCGGGGGAAATGACCGGCGGGTCAAGCTCCGGGGTTGGCCTGAAGTTGACGCGGTCGCAAAACTCCCTCGCAAAAGTATGCGTGGTGCAAGGGGTTTTTGCGACACGCCGGTGTCTGCCGTCACCCTCGACGGAAACTCAAATCGATCCACTGATCCTCAATTCATCCGCCCGCCCGTCGCATCGAAAACATGCGCCTGCGCCATGTCCGGCTTGAGCGCCAGCTTCTCGCCGACCGCGACCCTGTGCTGCCCCTCCATCACGACCAGCAGCCGCTGGCCGCCTTCCATCAGCGTATGCACCACGGTCTCGGAGCTGACCTGAGACCCTGAACTTCCTCCAGATTTGGGTAGAGTCCGTCGATCATGGAGACGGATGATGCGACCTTCGAGGTTCACGGAAGAACAGATCATCGGGATGCTGAAGGAGCAGGAGGCCGGTGCGAAGACGGCGGATGTCTGCCGCAAGCACGGCATCTCGGCTGCGACCTTCTACAAGTTCAAGGCGAAGT